>JAKBAQ010000263.1 GCA_021808985.1 Pseudomonadota bacterium | reverse complement strand
AAGGCGTCGGATGAAAATGAGCGCAACGCGCTAATCCTGGATCTGCCGGGCGGGCAGGAGCTGGTGGTGGTGCAGATCGCCGGGCTGATCGCGCGGCGGATTTTGTGCGACGTGCGCGAGGGCCAGAGCCTCGCGGCGGGCGAGCGGTTCGGCATCATCCGCTTTGGCAGCCGCACCGATTTGTATCTGCCCGAGGGCTGCGCGCCGCTGGTGGCGGTGGGGCAGCGCATGGTGGGCGGCGAGAGCGTGATCGCGGAGCTTGGCAAGGAATGATCAAGCGCCGCCTGCCGCGCAAAAACCGCTTCTCCGGCCTCAGCTTCAACCGCATGCTGCCGAACCTGATGACCTTGCTGGGATTGTGCATCGGGCTCTCCTCCATCCGGCTGGCGATGGACGGCAAGTTCGGCAACGCGGTCATCGCCATCGCCGTCTCGGGCGTGATCGACGGGCTGGACGGGCGGCTGGCGCGGCTGCTGAAGGCAACGTCGCGCTTCGGCGCGGAGTTCGACAGCCTGGCCGATTTTCTGTGCTTCGGCATCGCGCCGGGGCTGGTGATGTATCTGTGGTCGCTGCAAGCCTGGGGCGCGATGGGGTTTCTGCCGCCGCTGATGTACACCTCGGCGATGGCGCTGCGGCTGGCGCGGTTCAACGCGGCGCTGGACAGCACGCCGAAAGCGGCGTTCGCCTATAATTTCTTCACCGGCGTGCCGGCGCCCGCCGGGGCCGGGCTGGCGCTGTTTCCGCTGTTTCTGGGGCTGGAGGCGGACCAGATGCACCTGGGCTGGCTGCTGGCGGCGGTGTCCTACCCGATCTTCCCCGGCATCGTGCTGGTGAGCACGGCGCTGCTCTGCGTCTCCACCCTGCCGGTGTGGAGCTTCAAGAACTTCAAGATACCGACCGCCAACGTGCTGCCGCTGCTGCTCGGGGTCGTGGTGTTCGCGGCGATATTGTTCGCCGACCCCTACGCGGCGGGGGCGCTGTTCGGGCTGGCATATATCATCATGCTGCCGTTCAGCCTGCGCAGCTACCGCAGCCTGGCGGCGCAGGCGCAAACCCGGCGGGCCGAGGCGGAGGCGATTCCCGATGCGGGCGATACCGCCTGATCAGGCGGGGCGGCGCGGCCCGGGCCAGTTATTCCAGCACATCCGCCTGCGGGCGGTCGGTGCTGGTGGTAAGCTCGGTATGCCAGACGCCATCGGCCGTCTGGTACTGGATGTAGCAGGTCTCGCCCGGCACGCGCTGCTCGGCGGCCACGCGGCGGGCGGCGGCCATCGCCGCGGCGTGGGAGCGGTAAGGCTCGGAGAACACATCCCCCAGCTTGTAGGCCCAGCCGCCATCATGCTGGACGATTTTGTAATGAATCAGGCTCATCTCAGGCTCCTCAGGGCTATGGCCTCATGGCGCGCGCCTTATGGTGGGGATTAAGTCCACCCCGGATATGGGAACTGGCCATGAGATAGATCAAGGCATGGCTCCCTGAAGTTTGCTTTGAGGGAGAATTAAACATTCACGCAAGGAAGACCATGACCGCAACCAGCACCGCGCCAGAGCCCACACAGCCCCCGAAAACCACGCCCTTTGAGATGATCGGCGGCACCGAGCCGATCCGCCGGGTGGTGGACGCGTTTTATGACCTGCTGGAGAGCGAGCCGCGCTATGCCGAGCTGCGCGCCATGCACGCACCTGACATGGCCCCGATGCGTGAGGCGCTGACCGGCTTCTTCACCGGCTGGATGGGTGGCTCGCGCGAATGGTTCACCGCCCAGGGCGGATTTTGCGTGATGACGCGGCACTCCAAAATGCCCATTACTGAAAAAACCGCGAAACAATGGAGCGACGCGATGCGCGCGGCGCTGGTGGTGGCCGCGGTGGAACCCGGCTTCGCCGAGCAGATGGACCAGATACTCACCCGGCTGGCGGCGGGGATGGTGCGGGAATGACCCGCGCGCCGGCGCCCTGGCGGAGGCAAAAGAACGCCGGGATTTGAGCGTTCCGGGTTGCCGCCTCGGGCTGTGCGGATTATGCACGGCGCAATCAGGACGGAATCACGGCACATGGCGAGTATCGGGGATATTTCAGGCAACGAGGCGGCGCTGGCGCGGCAGGCGGAGATTCTCAGCCAGCCGCTGACCGGGGAACGGGTGATGGCGAATGCGATCCGCGCGCTGGCCATCGATGGCGTGGAGGCCGCGAAATGCGGGCATCCGGGCATGCCGATGGGCATGGCCGACGCCGCCACGGTGCTGTGGAAAAAATTCCTGAAATATGACGCCGCCGATGCCAGCTGGTGGGACCGTGACCGCTTCGTGCTCTCGGCCGGGCATGGCTCCATGCTGCTTTATGCGCTGCTGCACCTCGCCGGCTATGAGGGCATGGGGATCGAGCAGCTGAAAACCTTCCGCCAGCTGCATTCGGTGGCGGCGGGGCATCCGGAATATCATGAGCATCCGGCCATCGAGATGACCACCGGGCCGCTGGGCCAGGGGCTGGCGACGGCCGTCGGCATGGCGATGGCGGAACGGCTGCTGGCGGCGAAATTCGGCAAGAGCCTGGTGGACCACCGCACCTATGTGATCGCGGGGGATGGCTGCCTGATGGAAGGCGTCAGCCACGAGGCGGGGGCGCTGGCCGGGCATCTGAAGCTCAACAAGCTGGTGGTGCTGTGGGACGATAACAGCATTTCCATCGACGGCGGCACGGAGATGAGCGTCTCGGAAGATCCGCTGAAGCGCTTCGCCAATTACGGCTGGGCGACCAAGCGGATTGACGGGCATGATTTCGCGGCGCTGCAGGCGGCGCTCGCCTGGGCGCAGAAGGCGACCAGGCCGGTGATGATCGCGTGCAAGACGATCATCGGGTTTGGCGCGCCGACCAAGGCGGGCACCGCCGGGAGCCATGGCGCGGCGCTGGGCGGGGCCGAGGCGCAGGCGGCGAAGCTGGCGCTGGGCTGGCCGCATCTGCCCTTCCATGTGCCCGATGAGGTTTACGAGGACTGGCACGAAGCCGGCAGCCGTGGCGCCACGGCGCGCCGCGCCTGGCTGAAGCGGCTGGCCAAGCATCCGCAGCGCGTGGAATTTGAGCGTGTGATGGCCGGCAAGCTGCCCGAGGGCTGGGCGGAGACGATGTCGGCCTACAAGGCCTCGCTCACCGAGAGCAAGCCGAAGCTGGCGACCCGGCAGGCGAGCCAGAAGGCGCTGGAGGTGCTGGTGCCGGCGGTGCCGGAGCT
>JAKBAQ010000036.1 GCA_021808985.1 Pseudomonadota bacterium | reverse complement strand
GGCTCTGCCCGCGCTGCGCCTGCTGGCGGCGCTCTGCCTGCTGGCGCTGCCGCTCGGCTTCTGGCCCGTGGTGGCCCGCCTGCGGCGCGGCCAGCTGCATATCCTCAACAGCCGGCTGCTGGCCCGCGCCCGCCGCGCCGAGGCAGCGGCGGCGGCGGCGCGCAGCTGGCTAGCCCTGGCCGAGCAGAGCGGGCATGTCGGCCATTGGCAGCTCACCGTGCCGGATTATCAGTTGAGCTGGTCGGATGAAATGTACCGCATCCACGGCCTGTGGCGCGAGCATTACAGGCCCCGCCTTGAAAGCGCGCTGGCCGCCTTCCACCCGGTGGACGGCAAGCGGGTAGGGGTGCTGCTGCAGGAGGCCGCCGTCAACCAGGGCAATTTTGAGGTCGCGGCCCGCCTGCGCCGCCCCGACGGCGAGATCCGCCACGTCATCCTGCGCGGCGCGGCGGCGCTGGACGGGGAAGGGCAGGTGGCGGAGCTGAACGGCGTGATGCTGGATGTCACCGAGCCCAAACGCGCCGAGGCGCTCAGCGCCACGCACGGCCCGTTGCTCGAGGATGAGCTCACCGGCCTCGCCAGCCGCCGCCAGTTTGATCTCAGCCTGGGCTACGAATTCAAGCGCGCCGTGCGCAGCCGCAAGCCCCTGGGCATCGTGCTGCTGGATATTGACCATTTCCCGGCCATCTCCGCCCATTACGGCGCCCTGGAGGCCGATGCCCGCCTGCGCGCGGTGGCCCAGGCGGTGCAGGCGCTGCCCCGCCGCACGGGTGACATCGTGGCCCGCTACGGCGAAACCGAAATCGCCGTGCTGCTCCCCCTGGCCGACCCCGCCGGCGCCCAGCGCGTGGCGCTGCAAATCCTCGAGGCCGTGCGCGCCCTCGCCTTGCCCAATGCCGGGCATGAATCCACAACCCTCACCGCCTCCTGCGGCGCCGCCGCCTTCGTCGGCATGGACGATCTCTACAACCCCCTGGAGCTCACCCGCCGCGCCGCCCGCGCCCTGGCCGAGGCCAAGGCCGCCGGCGGCAACCGCGTCTGCGGCTCCCGCGAGGCCGAATTGTTCGGCATCCTCACCGCCCGCCCCTGAAGCCGCGCGCGTTAGCCGAATATTAAGCCTCCGCGCCTAGGCTGCGCCAGGACCGGACATTTGGAAGATTCCGGCCTGGCAATTGAGCTCTGGCAATTCAGCTTTGGCAATATAGCGGCACGGGCGCACGCCCGGCTGGGAGGTTAGTGGCAATGACAATGGGGCAAGCCGAACTCTCCGCGCTGATGAGCGCGCTGGCCTACGCCGCCGTCACCCTGGCGCTGCTGCAAATTTTCCGCGCGCGTGATGCCGCCATCCTGGGCCGCCGCCGCTGGGTCGTCGCCTGCATCCTGGCCGCCGAGGCCGGGCTGCAAACCCTGCTGCTGCTCGCCCTCGCGCATAAATGGCGCACCGCCCCCGCATCCCTGCCGCTGGCCGCCGCCGCCGGGCAGCTGGCCATCGGCCTCTGCCTATGGCCCTTGCTGGCGGGCATGAAGGCCCGTCTCGCCCGCGCCATGGGCCGCTGCCTGCGCCGGCGCATTGAACACGCCAATTCCCAGGCCGAGAGCGCGCGCGCCATCCTGGAGCTGGCCGAATCAGCGGCCCAGTTCGGCCATTGGCGGGTGGACCTGACCGGCCGTGTGTTTGAATGGTCAACCGCCATGTACCGCCTGCACGGCCTCACCCCGGCCAGTTTCCTCCCGGCGATGGACCAGGTGCTGGCGCTTTTCCACCCCGAGGACCGCCAATCCCTCGCAAACGCCCTTGCCGCCGTGCTGGCCGAAGGCGGTGAGTTCGAGCTCAAGCTCCGCCTGTGCCGCCCTGATGGCGAGCAGCGCCACGTCATCATGCGTGGCCGCGCCACCGGCCGGGCCGTCGCCGCCGGCGTGCTGGTGGATGTCACCCTTCAGCACCAGGCCGAAGCCAGCCTGCGCGCGGCCAACGCCGCCGTCCTGCAAGCCAACGCCACCCTGCGGGAGATGACCCTGGAAGACGAGCTGACCGGCCTGTCCAACCGCCGTCAGTTTGATCTCAGCCTGGTCCATGAATTCAAGCGCGCGGTGCGCAGCGGCCTGCCGCTCGGCCTGGCGCTCATCGATATCGACCATTTCCGCGACTATAACAAAATCTACGGCAGCGTCGCGGGTGACGCCTGCCTGCGCCGCGTCGCCCAGGCCATCAAGGCCGTGCCCCGCCGCACCGGCGATATCGTGGCCCGCCACCGGGGCGGGCAAATCGCCGTCCTGCTGCCCCTGGCGGATGATAGAGGTGCCGCCCGCGTCGCCACCGTCATTCAGGAAACCGTGCAGGCGCTGCGCATCGCCCATTCCGGCGATGAAACCGGGTTCCTCACCGTCAGCTGCGGCGCCGCCGCCTTCACCAGCCTCGCCGATGTCAACAACCCGCAAGAGCTGGTGCGCCGCGCCGGCCTGGCCCTGGACAAAGCCAAAACCGAAGGCCGCAACCGTGTCGCCAGGTTCGAGCCGAGCCTGAACGGCGACCTGTACGACTTCCACAACCCGCCCCCGCCGCTGGACATGGAGCGTCTCATCAAAAACCACGTGAGTTGATCGGCGCCCCCGCCAAGGCATAAGCTGCATGGCATGGACACCGCGAAATATTTCTACGAGCCCGCCTCCGGCCACGGCCTCGCGCATGACCCGTTCAACGCCATCGTCGGCCCCCGGCCCATCGGCTGGGTCTCCACCCAGGGGGCTGACGGCTCGGTCAATCTGGCGCCCTACAGTTTCTTCAACGCCTTCAACTATCACCCGCCGATCATCGGCTTCTCCAGCATCGGCGCCAAGGATTCACTGCGCAACATCCGCGAGACCGGCGCGTTCGTCTGGAACCTCACCACCCGCCCGCTGGCCGCGGCCATGAACCAGACCAGCGCCCAGGCGCCCTACGGCACCGATGAGTTCATTCTGGCCGGGCTGAGCAAAGCCCCCTCGCGCCTGGTCGCCCCGCCGCGCGTCGCCGAAAGCCCGGTGAATTTTGAATGCCGGCTGGCTGACATCATCCAGCTCAAATCCGCCGCCGGCGTCCTGGTGCCAAGCTGGCTGGTGCTGGGCGAGGTCGTGGGCATCCACATCGCCCACACCCTGCTCAAAAACGGTGAGTTTGACACATTCGGCGCCAGCATCGTCCTGCGCGCCGGCGGCGCCTCCGCCTATGCCGAAATCCAGCCCCAAACCCGGCTGGACCTCATCCGGCCCAAATAAGCCGCCCCACCAGCACGCCCCGCCTAAAACAACATCCCGGCGGCGGCGCAGAACACCACCACCAGCAGCGGCCTGGCCCGTCCCACGGTCAGCAGCAGCAGCGCCGCGGCGGCAATCGGCAAATCCCAAAAATTCTGCGCCGTGCTCAAGGTCAGCAGGTTAATAAGCGCCACCCCCAGCAGCCCCACCACGGCGGCATTCACCCCCATCATCGCCGCCGCCAGCCCGCGCCTGCGCCGCAAAATCTCCCAGTAGGGCAGGGTGGCCGCCACAATCAGCAGGCCCGGCAGAAAAATCGCCATAATGGCGATCGCCCCCCCCAGCATGCCACCGGGTCCGCCGCTGGCCATCGCGCCCAAAAACGCCGCCACGGTAAAGAGCGGCCCCGGCACGGCCTGCGCCGCGCCATACCCGGCCAAAAACCATTGCGGCGAAACCCAGCCCGGCGCCACCACCGCGTCGCGCAGCAGCGGCAGCACCACATGCCCGCCGCCGAACACCAGCGCCCCCGCGCGGTAAAACGCCCCAAACAGCGCCAGCCCCCCGCTCTTGGGCGCCAGCAGCGCCAGCATCAGCAGCGTCATGAACGCCAGCATGCACAGCAGCGCGGCGCGGTGCGTCTGCAACGCCATCACCCCGGCCGGCCGGTCAGCCATGGCGGGCTGCTCCTGCTCCAGCGCCAGGCGGCCAATCACCGCGCCAATCAGCAGCACCGCCACCTGCCCGGCCGTGCCGGGCTGCAGCACCAAAATCGCCGCCGCCAGCAGCGCCAGCGCCCGGCGCGGCGTATCCGGGCACAGGTTGCGCGCCATCACGCACACCGCCTGCGCCACCACCGCCACCGCCGCCAGCTGCAGCCCGTGCAGCGCCCCGCGCGCCATGGCCATGTTCTGGAACATGGCCATCCAATGCGCCAGCGCCAGCATCAGCAGCGCCGAGGGCAGGGTGAACCCCACCCACGCCGCCATCCCGCCCCGCCATCCGGCCCGTTTCAGCCCAATGCAGAATCCCGTCTGGCTGGAGGCCGGCCCCGGCAGAAACTGGCACAGCGCCAGCAGCCCCGAGTAATCATGCTCGCTCAGCCACGCCCGTTTTTCCACGAACTCCCGGCGGAAATACCCAAAATGCGCCACCGGCCCGCCAAACGAGGTCACCCCAAGCGCGAGAAAGGCCCCCAGCACTTCCAGCGCGGAGCCTCTCGGTTCGTGGGAGGAGGGGGTCATGCCGGGCTAAGCAATGGCCCGAGTTTGCGCCCCGCGAGAATATGCACATGGAAATGCGGCACTTCCTGATGGCTGTCCGGCCCCGCGTTGGAGAGCAGCCTATAGCCGCTTTCCTCCACGCCCAGCTGCTTGGCCACCAGCGCCACGGCGCGGAAGAATCCGGTAATCTCATCCGGGCTCGCCTGCGCGCCAAAATCGGCGATGGAAACATACGCCCCCTTGGGGATCACCAGCACATGGCACGGCGCCGCCGGCCGTATATCCTTAAACGCCAGCGCGAACGCATCCTCATAGAGTTTTTGGCACGGTATTTCGCCGCGCAGAATCCGGGCGAAAACATTCATGGTATCATAGCTCATGACACATCCATAACGTAATTCTGGTCGTGGGACAGCCACCAAACCCAACCAATCAAAAAAAACCTTTACGGTATTTTTCGTGTCGGCAGTCCCTCTAGCGCCAAAGGCTTACGCGCCGCCTTCTCCGCAATCCCGCTCAACCCCTCGCGGCGGCTCAATTCCGCCCATATATGCTCGGGCCGCAAGCCCGCATCCACCCACAGCACGAGCAGATGGTAAAGCACATCCGCGCTCTCGGCGATGAGCGATGGCTTATGCCCCGCCACCGCCTCGATCACGCATTCCACCGCCTCCTCGCCAAATTTCTGGGCGATCTTCGCGGTCCCGCGCGCCAGCAGCCTGGCCGAGTGGCTCTCCGAGGGGCTGGCATCCTTGCGCGAGAGCACGGTCGCCCACAGCCGGTCCAGCACGCGCGCGTCCGGGGCATCCACCGGCGGCGGCATGGTGGCGGCGCTGGCGCGCGCCACATCCTTCTTCTTCGGCGCGGCGACGGTGGCTTTGGCGGCTTTCTTGGCCATTGGCGGCGTTTGCGACTCCTTGTGGATTCAGAGTATCGCGCGCGGCTGGCGCACCGGCAAGCCTGCCGCCGCCAGCGCCGCCTTCACCTCGGCGATGGTGAACTGGCCAAAATGGAACACGCTGGCCGCCAGCAGCCCGCTCGCCCCGGTCTGCGCGCCTTCCACGAAATGCCGCAGGCTCCCCACACCGCCAGAGGCGATCACCGGCAGCCGCACCGCGCCGCACACCCGCCGCAGCAGCTCCAGGTCAAACCCCTTGCCGGTGCCGTCGCGGTCCATCGAGGTCAGCAGAATCTCTCCCGCCCCCAGGCTTTCCATCTGCTTCGCCCACTCAATCACATCCAGCCCCGTATTGGTCCGCCCGCCATGCGAGAACACCTCCCATTTTCCAGGGCCTGACTGCCGGGCATCAATCGCCACCACCACGCACTGGCTGCCGAATTTCCGCGCCGCCTCTGCCACCAGCGCCGGACGGCTGATCGCGGCGGAGTTGATGCTGCATTTATCCGCCCCCGCCAGCAGCAGCCGGCGCATATCGGCGGTGCTGCGTATCCCCCCGCCCACGGTGAGCGGCAGAAACACCTTCTCCGCCGTGCGCGAGACCACTTCGAGAATCGTATCCCGGTTGTCGGAGCTGGCGGTGATATCCAGAAACGTCAGCTCATCCGCCCCGGCGGCGTCATACACCACAGCCTGCTCCACCGGGTCTCCGGCATCGCGCAGCGAGACGAAATTAACCCCCTTCACCACGCGCCCGTCCTTCACGTCCAGGCAGGGTATCACGCGCAGTTTCAGCATGCGGCCAGCGCCTCGGTGGGCTTCAGGCTGCCGTCATAAAGCGCTCGCCCCAATATCGCGCCATCCAGGTTCGGGCTTTGCCGCGCCGCCGCCTTCAGCGCCAGAATATCCGCGACTCCGGCAACCCCGCCCGAGGCGATCACCGGCACATTCACCGCATCGGCCAGCGCCGCGGTCTCCTCCAGGTTCAGCCCCGTCTTCATCCCATCGCGCGCGATATCGGTATAAATAATCGCGGCAATCCCCGCATCCTGCAGCCGCGCCGCCAAATCCACCGCCCGCAGGCTCGATGTCTCAGCCCACCCCTCGGTCGCCACCATCCCCGCCTTGGCGTCGATCCCAACCACGATCCGTCCCGGAAATTTCCGGCACGCCTCAAACACCAGCGCCGGATTTTTCGCTGCCGCGCTGCCCAGAATCACCCGGTTCACCCCGGCATCCAGCCAGGTCTCGATTCCCGCGAGGTCGCGAATCCCCCCGCCCAGCTGCACCGGCACGCGCACCGCCGCCAAAATCGCCTTCACCGCCGCCCCGTTCACCGGCCGCCCGGCGAACGCGCCGTTCAAATCCACCACATGCACCCAGCCGAATCCCGCCGCCGCCCAGGCCGCGGCCTGCGCGCCCGGGTCCTCGCCATAAACCGTCGCCTGGTCCATCTCGCCGCGCCGCAGCCGCACGCAGGCGCCATCCTTCAGGTCTATCGCCGGATACAGCGTCAAGCTCATTTGCCCAGCCTCTTGTAATAGAAATGCCCCGCCACCGTGGCGCCCTTCACCCGCGCATAGGCCGGATGCGTCCCCCAGCGCGTGAACCCGCACGCCTCATAGAGCGAAATCGCCCCGCTCTGCGTCTCGCGCACATCCAGGTTCAACACCTGATACCCCAATTTCAGCGCATGGTCCTCGGCGCAGAGCAGCATCAGCCGCGCCAGCCCGTGCCCGCGCGCATAGGGCGCCACGAAATGATGCATCAGCGTGGCGGCAAAAGCCTGCGCCTCATTGTTGCGCGAGGGCCGCACCAGCTGGATCGCGCCATAAATCACGCCATCCATCCGCCCCACGATCAGCTCGCGCTCCGGCACCAGCGCCACGCCTTTAAAATACTGCTCAACCACGCTGGCCTTGGGCGGTTTCACCCAGCCAAACCCGCCGCCATTCAAAATCGCCGCGATCGTGGCCTCGGCCAGCGCATGCACGTCCGCCTCGTCCTCGAAGCGTTCCAGACGTTCGGCCATCAACGTGGCGGGTGGGGGCATATCATGTTTCACCGCTGCCTATTCGCGCGTGCGGCCCGCGTAATCAAGTCACCCGTGACGATAAGCGCGCCTCAAGGCGTCCATTCCAGAAAATTGCCCAGAATCCGCAACCCCACCTGCTGGCTCTTCTCGGCATGAAACTGCGTCCCCGCCCGGTTGCCATGCGCCACCATCGCCACCACCGCCCCGCCATAATCGGTCGTGGCCAGCAGCTGCGCCGGGTCCGCCCCGCTCAGCGCGTAGGAATGCACGAAATACGCATGGTCGCCCGGTTGCAGGCCCTCCAGCAATTTATGCGCCCCCGGCTCGAACATCAGCTCGTTCCAGCCCATATGCGGCAGGCGCAGCCCCGGTGCCGGCATCGCCCGTATCTCGCCGCGCACCCAGCCGAATCCCGGCGTCACCTCATGCTCCAGCCCGCGCTCGGCCATCAGCTGCATGCCGACGCAAATGCCCAGAAACGGCGCGCCCGCATCCACGCGGGCAAACATGGCCTCCTTCAGCCCGTCCACCCCCGCCAGCCCGGCGGCGCAATCGGCAAACGCCCCTTGCCCTGGCAGCACAATCCGCTCCGCCCGCGCCACCACATCCGGGTCTGCGGTAATGCGCACATCCGCCCTAATCCCGCGCTGCGCCGCCGCCAGCGCCAGCCCGCGCGCCGCCGAGGCCAGATTCCCGCTATTATAGTCGATAACCGCGACCAGCATGCCCGTTAAATCACGCCCTTGGTCGAGGGAATCTGCCCCGCCATGCGCGGATCAATCGCCACCGCCATCTTCAGCGCCCGCGCCACGGCCTTGAACGTGGCCTCCGCCACATGGTGCGCGTTCACCCCGGCCAACTGGCGCACATGCAGGTTGAACAACCCGTTCCCCGCCAGCGCGCGGAAAAATTCCTCGATCAGCTGCGTATCCATGCCGCCCAGCATCGGCCGCTCAAAGCCCACCCCCCAGGCGACGAACGGTCGCCCGGACAAATCCACCACCGCCTCCACCAGCGCCTCGTCCATCGGCACGCTGGCCTGGCCAAACCGGTTGATCCCGCGTTTCACATCCAGCGCCGTGGCCAGCGCCTGCCCGAGCACGATGCCCACATCCTCCACCGTGTGGTGCGCATCAATATGCAAATCCCCCACCGCGTGAACATTCAGGTCAAACAGCCCATGCCGGCCGAAGGCGTTCAGCATATGGTCAAAAAAACCAATCCCGGTGGCAATGTCGGTCCTGCCGGCGCCATCAAGGTCCAGCCGGACGGTGATATCGGTTTCCGAAGTCTTTCTGCTCAGTTCTGATGTGCGTGCCATGCCCATGGCCTACAACAAACCCCCGCAAATATAAACTGGCCAGCGCGCATTCAGGTCTCGGTTGCATATTCCGGGGGTTCCGGCGCTTCCTTCGCCGCTTTAAGTTGGGCGCATGCTCCAGCCAATCAATAAAAAGCTTCCGCTGCTGCTGGGTTTCCTCATTGCCGTCGGCCCCGTCTCGACTGACATGTACCTCCCGGCCTTCCCCGCCATCGCGCGAGACCTGCAAAACCCCGCCGCCCCGCAATATTCGCTCGCCGCCTATTTCATCGGCCTCGCCATCGGCCAGATGACCCAGGGCGCCCTGGCTGACCGCATGGGCCGCCGCACGCCGCTGCTGGCCGGCCTCATCATCTACACCATCGCCAGCGCCGGCTGCTGGCTCAGCCAGAATGTCGAGGGCTTCATCATCTTCCGCTTCCTCACCGCGCTCGGCGCCTCGGCGGGCGTGGTCATCCCCCGTGCCATGGTGCGCGATCTGGCCGACGGCCCCGCCGCCGCCCGGCTGTTCTCCAAGCTCATGCTGGTCATGGGCGCGGCACCCGTCGCCGCGCCCATGCTCGGCTCGCTCTGCGTCATGTTCGCCAGCTGGCGGATCATCTTCGCCGTCTGCACGCTCTATGGCGTGGCCGCGGTTGCCGCCATCTGGTTCTTCCTGCCAGACACCTTGCCCCCCGCGCGCCGCACCCGCCTCGGCTTCATCCCGGTCCTCATGCGCTACGGCGCCATTTTTCACGAGCGCGCCTTCCTCACCCATGCCTGCGTCGGCGCCTTCACCTCGGCGGCCCTGTTCGCCTATCTCGCCGCCACGCCGCAGGTCTTCATCGGCGAATATGGCTGGAACACCACCGGCTACGCCGCGCTCTTCGGCGTCAACTCCATCGCCTATATCGGCTTCAACCAGCTCAACCCCGCGCTGGTTACCCGTTTCGGCATCGCGCGGGTCATCACCCTGGCATGCCTCATGCTGTTCGCCGCCTGCCTCGGCCTGGTGCTCATGGCCTGGTATCCGCATGGCCCTTATCCGCTCGCCGGCATGCTCGCCTTTTCCGAGCTCGGCTTCGGCCTGCTGCTGCCCTGCTCGCTGGTCGGCGCGCTCTCGCGCCACCAGGCCCATGCCGGCAGCGCCTCGGCCCTGCTCGGCACCATGCAGTTCGTCGGCGGCGCCATCACCGGCCTGCTCATGGGCGTGCTGGCCGACGGCACGGCCAGACCCATGGCCGCCGCGATGCTGCTATGCGCCGCCGCCGTGATGCTTGCCGCCGCCCTGCGCCCCAGTTTAAGTTTTTCTCCAACGGAGAGTTAAAAACAGCATGACCCAAAGCATCGTCGGCATCCCCGCCTGCACCAAATTCATCGCCGGCTACGTCCAGCACGCCACCCCCGCGCGCTACGGCGCGGCCTTGATCGCGGCCTCCAACGCCATCCCCATCCTCATCCCCCCCGAGGGTGAGCAGATGCGCGGCCTGCTCAACCGGGTTGACGGCATCATGTTCAACGGCAGCCCCTCCAACGTCGCCCCGCTGCGCTACGGCGCCGATTTTGACGCCACGCCCGACGCCCACGACCCCGAGCGTGACGCCACCACCATCCCCCTCATCCTGGCGGCGCTGGAGCGCGGCATCCCCGTCCTGTGCATCTGCCGTGGCATGCAGGAGCTAAACGTCGCCCTCGGCGGCACCCTGTTCCAGGAGGTCCACCTCCAGCCCGGCCGCATGGACCATCGCTCCGGCGAAGGCGAGCACCGTTTCGCCATCAAGCATGAGGTCACGCTCTCCGGCGAGCTTGCCCGCATCTCGGGCACTGAAACCATCCAGGTCAACTCCCTCCACGGCCAGGCGATTGACCAGCTGGCCGCCGGCCTGGCGGTCGAGGCCATGGCGCCGGACGGCACCATCGAGGCCGTCCGCGTCGAGGGCGCCAAAAACTTCGCCATGGCCGTGCAATGGCACCCGGAATGGGAAGTCACCCACTTCCCTGATCGCAAGCGCCTCTTCAACGCCTTCGGTGACGCCTGCGTCGCCTACCGCCAGTCTCGCGGTCCCGTATAAGCCTATCTTAAATTTCATACCGGGGGTTGCAAAATTTCTGGTATTGGCAACTTATTAGCCAGCGCCGTCTCAAATAAGGACCGGGACCATGGACATTCAAACCATCGACAGCAACTACAACCAGCTGCAATCCCAAGCGCAGCAGACCGTGGCGGAGCTGAAGCAGCTGGCGGTCAAACTCCAAACCGCCGTCCAGGCGGGTGACCCCAACGCGCGGGAATGGTTTCTGGACCTCAAGAGCATCGCCCTGGCCATCCAGGCGGAGCAGAATCAGGTCTCCAACCTGCTCCAGTCGCTGCATAATTTCGTTGAATCCCAGCAGGCGCAGCCGCCGGTCCAGCAGCTTCCGCCGCAAGCCTCGCCCTGGGGCAACCAGCCCGCCGGCTACCCGCCGCAAAATAACGGCTACTACCCCCAGCAGAACAGCATGGGCGGCGGCGGCCTGCTCGGCGGCCTGCTCAATTCTGGCTTCGGCCGCGCCATCGTCACCGGCGCCGGCTTCGGCATCGGTGACGATCTGATCAATAAGATTTTCTAAGAGAGGGCCAGCATCTTGGGGAGCTTTTTATAAAAAGCTCCCCAAACCCCGCAAAAATTTTTAAATAATTTCAATTTGTTATAAGAGAAAGCGTTTAAAGCAGTCGCTAAACATAATCCTCCGCGCGGGTCGCATCGCCCGCGCGGTCGGAGCATATCGCGTTCAGCGGCAGGCTCAGCACCGCCGCCACCGCCGCGTTCAGCAGCACCGTCGCCAGCGCGATATAGCTGGGCAGCGTATATCCCAGCACATGAAACGCCCATATCGCCCCCGCGAAATGGTTGAGCGCCACCAGCCATGTCGCGCTGCCAATCCCCACGGCCCAGCCCGCCAGCAGCGCCCAGCCATTGAAGAAGCGCGTGAACACCGAGAACACGATCGCCGGAAACGTCTGGATGATCCACATCCCCCCCAGCAGCTGCAACTGCACCGCATAGGTGGTGGGTATCACCAGAATAAACACCAGCGCCCCCGCCACCATCACCAGCGAGAACAATTTCGCCACCTTCGCCTCGCCGCGCGCCGCACCGCCCGCCACAAACTGCGAATAAATATCGCGGGTGAAAATATTCGCCGAGGCAATGGCCATGATCGCGGCTGGCACCAGCGCGCCGATCGCAATGGCCCCAAACGCCACCCCCGCGAACCAGCCGGGAAACGCCTCCAGCACCAGCGCCGGCACCGCGAAGCTGGTGCCATATTGCTTGAACCCGGCGGCGAATTGCGCCATGCCCTGCACGCCCGAGGCCACCGCCATATACCCCACCAGCGCCAGCAGCCCGAGCATCACCGAATAAGCCGGCAGCAGCACCGCATTGCGCCGGATCACCCGTGGCCCCGAGGAGCTCAAAATCCCCGTCGTGGTATGCGGATACAAAAACAGCGCCATCGCCGAGCCCAGCGCCAGCGTCGCATAGCCGCTATAGGCCCCGGTGCTGCCCGCGGGTGGCACCGCCAGCAGCAGCTTGGCGGGCGCAATCTTGGCGAACACCGCGCCAAATCCGCCCAGCTCCGCCGGTATCACGATCACCGCGACAATCACGGTCAGATAAATCAGCAGATCCTTCACAATCGCGATCATCGCCGGCGCGCGCAGCCCCGATGTATAGGTGAACGCCGCCAGCACCGCGAACGCCAGAATCAGCGGCACATGCCCGGGAATCCCCAGCGCGCCGATCACCGTCTGCATGCCGATCAGCTGCAGCGCGATATACGGCATGGTGGCCAGAATCCCCGTCAGCCCGATCGCCAGCGCCAGATGCTTGTTGCCATACCGCCCGCGCACGAACTCCGGCCCGGTGATATAGCCATGCCGATGCGCCACCTTCCAAAGCCTGGGAAACACCAGATACAGGATCGGATAAATCACCACCGTATAAGGCAGCGCGAAAAACCCCACCGCCCCGGCGCCGAACATCAGCGCCGGAATGGCTATGAAAGTATAGGCCGTATACGCATCCCCGCCGATCAGAAACCACGAAACCCAGGTGCCAAAGCGCCGCCCGCCCAGCCCCCATTCCTCTATCTGCTCCAAATTCCCGGCATTCCACCGCGCGGCGGTGAACCCCAGCACGATCACCACGGCGATCAGCGCCACAAACACAAGGGTCGCGGCAGGATAGGCCATTATTTTTCTCCCCCGTGTTCCACCCGGTAGACGATGTAAATCAGCAGCGAGGCCACCGGCACCAGCGCGATCTGAAACCAGTAGAAGAACGGAAACCCGAACAGCGCCGGCGTCATCCGGTTATAGAACGGCACCGCCAGCACCAGCACGAACACCAACAGCAACAGGATTTTTATCATCTTTCCACCCCCTCGTTTTCCGCCATTCCGCCGGGCCTAGCAGCCTCGATCAATATTGGTTTATGCCGAATCCGCTGATTCGGCATAAACCAATGAAATTGATCGCGAAAACATAACCTACCCCATTCGGCCATTCCGGCCAAGAAATTTACCAGCCGAGCGCGACAAACGCCGCCCCATCCGGCCGCCCGGCGGCAAAGCGCCATTCCGGCTTGCCCGCGCGGGGCAGGGCGATCAACGAGGAACACACCGTGGCGAATCCATCCTTCTCAGGAATATTCAGCGCGCTCTCCCATGGCCCGGAGGCATCCGCCAGCAGTGCCGCCCAATCCTCAAACGCCGCCGCCGCAAAGCGCGGCAGATGCCTGGCAATCCGTGGATGCGCCACATCATTCGGCTCGCCGGAGGTAATCATGCTCACCCCCTCGCCCAGCCGCGCCATATCCGGCTTGCCCTCGCCCAGCCCGCGCAGCAGCCACGCCCCCGCGGCATCCGCCACCACCAGATTGAACGGCCGGTACGCCCCCGCATCCAGCCCGGCCAAATACGCCGCCGCCGCCTCGGCCGAGGCCTCGCGCAGCGCCATCAGCGGCAATTCCCCCCGGCTGCGCTTGCCCGCCGCCGGCCCCAGCGTGCCCGTGCGGTTCAGCACCGCCGCCACCACGCCATGCCGGTTCATCCCCAGCCACGTCCCGCCGGCCAGCCTGTCCCGCCCGGCCATCACCCCCGGCCAGAATTCCCCCGGCGCATCCCATGCGCGCGCCACCATCTCATCGCGGTTGGCGCCAATGCACACCCCCGCCGCGCCAATCCGCAAAACAATGGAACACACGCCCGAAAACCCTATCCAAACACGCGCTTGAAGATCACATCCACCTGCGCCAGATGCATCTGCGCGTCCATCGCCGCGTCAATCTGCGCTTCGCTCACCCGCCCGGCGACCTCTTCATCAGCCAGCAAATTGGCGCGGAAATCGCGCGCATCCGGCTGCCCCAGCTTCGTCCAGGTCGCCATCGCGTTGCGCTGCACGATCTTATAGGCATCCTCGCGCGAAATCCCCGCCTTGGTCAGCGCCAGCAGCACCTCGCCGGAGTGCACAACCCCGCCCAGGCTGTCCATGTTCTCGCGCATCCGCTCGGGGTAAATCGTCAGCTTATCCATCATCCCCGCCAGCCGGCTGAGCGCGAAATCCAGCGTCACCGTCGCATCAGGCCCAATCCCGCGCTCCACCGATGAGTGGCTGATATCGCGCTCATGCCACAGCGCCACGTTCTCCATCGCCGGCACCACCGCCGCGCGCACCAGCCGCGCCAGCCCGCACAAATTCTCCGAGAGCACCGGGTTGCGCTTATGCGGCATCGCCGATGAGCCCTTTTGCCCGGCATGGAAAAACTCCTCCGCCTCGCGCACTTCCGAGCGCTGCAAATGCCGCACCTCGGTGGCCAGCCGCTCTATCCCGCAGGCGATCACCCCCAGCGCCGCGAAAAACGCCGCATGCCGGTCACGCGGGATCACCTGGGTCGAAACCGGCTCCACCGCCAGCCCCAACCTCAAAGCCACATGCGCCTCAACCCGTGGGTCCACATGCGCGAATGTCCCCACCGCGCCGGAAATCGCGCAGGTCGCGATTTCCGCCCGCGCCGCCACCAGCCGCTCCCGGTTGCGCGCGAACTCCGCATAATGCCCCGCCAGCTTCAGCCCAAAGCTCGTCGGCTCGGCATGAATCCCATGGCTGCGGCCAATGGTCAGCGTATATTTATGCTCCATCGCCCGCTTCCTCAGCGCCGCCAGCACCTCGTCGATATCCGCCAGCAACAGGTCCGCCGCCTGCGTCAGCTGCACGGCCAGGCACGTATCCAGCACGTCCGACGAGGTCAGCCCCTGATGCACGAACCGGCTCTCCGGCCCCACGCTCTGCGCCAGCCAGGTTAAAAACGCGATCACATCATGCCGCGTCTCGCGCTCTATCTCATCAATCCGCTCCACATCCGCGGCGTTGATCACGGCGAGCTTCGCCCCGCCTTTCTCCCGTATCGCCGCCGCCGCCTCGCGCGGTATCAACCCCACCTCGGCCATGCCCTCGCAGGCCAGCGCCTCTATCTCGAACCAGATCCGGTACTTGTTCTCCTGCGTCCAGATGGCGGCGGCCTGCGGGCGGCTGTAACGGGGGATCATGGCTAACTCCTCATGTAAAATCTCAAGGCCCCGCCTAACCTTCCGCCCCCGCATTGACAAGCCACACAAGCGCAAGTCTCTTCCCCCTCATGGAGCTTCCGGCACTTCTTCCCCTCCTGGCCATCCTCGCGCAGGTCCTGCTCATCGACCTTGTATTGGCCGGCGACAACGCCGTCGTCATCGGCCTGGCAGTCAACGGCCTGCCTCCCGCGCAGCGCCGGCAGGCCATCTGGTACGGCATCGCCGGCGCCACCATCATCCGCATCGCCTTCGCCCTGGTGGCGCTGCGAATGCTGCACATACTGGGCCTCACCCTGGCTGGCGGTATCCTGCTCCTCTGGGTGGTCTGGAAATCCGCCCGCGAGCTGCGCGGCGCGCGCGAGAACCATAGCATCAAACCCGCCGGCCGGCTGCGCACCGCCATCTGGCGCATCATCGTGGCCGACATTTCCATGTCGCTTGATAATGTCCTCGCCGTGGCCGGCGCCGCGCATGACCATCCCTATGTGCTCGCCACCGGCCTCGCGGTTTCCGTCGCCCTCATGGGCGTCGCCGCCACGCTGGTCGCCAAATTGCTCACCCGTTTCCACTGGCTGGCCTGGGTCGGCATCGCCATCGTGCTCTATGTCTCCCTGAGCATGATCTACGAAGGCTCCGCGCAGCTTCTTCACCACCTCACCCCGGCATGAGCGCCAGCCTGAGCCGCGCGGGCAACCGCCTCACGCTCAGCGGCCCGCTCACCGCGCCGGGGCTGGGGCGGCTCTGGTCCCAGGCCATCGCCGCCGCCCGCGCCACGGCCGGCAGC
>JAKBAQ010000035.1 GCA_021808985.1 Pseudomonadota bacterium | reverse complement strand
CACGCCTTCCTCCGCGCCGCCACCCGCGGCGACGGCACCGAGGGCGAGGATGTCACCGCCAATCTGCTCACGCTGAAATCCCTGCCGCTCACCCTGCCCGGCGATGCCCCCGCGCGCATCGAAATTCGCGGCGAGGTGTATATGACCAAGGCGGATTTCCTCACCCTCAACGAGTCGCAGGAGAAACCCTTCGCCAACCCCCGCAACGCCGCCGCCGGCAGCCTGCGCCAGCTGGATTCCAGCATAACCGCGCGCCGCAAGCTCTCCCTCTTCGCCTACGCGCAGGGCGAATCCGCCACCCAGGCCGCGCAAACCCATTGGGAATATCTGCAAAAGCTCAAAAACTGGGGGTTTGAAGTCAACCCGCTCTCAAAACGGGTCAGCGAGTCCGAGGCGCCCGCCTTCCAGAGCCATATCGCCGCCGCGCGGGCCGCGCTCGCCTATGACATTGACGGCGTGGTCTACAAGCTGAACGACCTCGCCTTGCAGCACCGCCTCGGCTTCGCCGGCCGCGCCCCGCGCTGGGCCATCGCCTGGAAGTTCCCCGCCGAACGCGCCAGCACCCTGCTGGAGGATATTGAAATCCAGGTCGGACGCACCGGCGCGCTCACACCCCGCGCGCGCCTAACGCCGGTGAATGTCGGCGGCGTGCTGGTGCAATACGCCACCCTGCATAACGAGGATGAAATCGCCCGCAAGGATGTCCGCATCGGCGACATCGTGGAGCTGCAGCGCGCCGGCGATGTCATTCCGCAAATCCTCGGCGTGCTCAGGCGCGGCGCACACACCAGCCCCTTTGTCTTTCCCACGCATTGCCCGGCATGCGGCAGCCTCGCCGTGCGCGATGCCGATGAAGCCGTGCGCCGCTGCACCGGCGGCCTCAGCTGCCCCGCGCAGGTCATTGAGCGTCTCATCCATTTCTGCGCGCGCGGCGCGTTTGACATCGAAGGTTGCGGCGAGAAGACCGTTGTGGAATTCCACAATGCCGGGCTGATAAAATCCGCCGCCGATATTTTCCACCTGCCGGAACACGAGGCGGAAATCGCCGCGCGTGAGGGCTGGGGCAAGCTCTCCGCCGCCAACCTCATCGCCGCCATCGCGGCGCGGCGCACCATTGCCCTGCCCCGCTTCATCTTCGCGCTGGGCATCCGCCGCGTCGGCGAGAACAACGCGAAGCTGCTGGCCCGCCACTACGGCTCCTACGCCAACTGGCGGCAGAGCATGCAAGCCGCAACCGAGATAGGCTCCGACGCCCGGCTAGAGCTCGGCTCCATCTCCGGCATCGGCCCCGCCATCGCGGCTGACCTCGCGGCCTTCTTCGCCGAGCCGCACAACCTCGCCACGCTGGACGCGCTGGAAGCCGAACTCATCATCACCGATGCCCCCAGCGCCGGGGGGGCTGATTCACCTCTGGCCGGCAAGACCATCGTGTTCACCGGCGCCCTCTCGATGGCGCGCCCCGAGGCAAAAGCCCGCGCGGAAGCGCTTGGCGCCAAAGTCACCGAATCCGTCTCGAAGAAAACTGATTATGTGGTCGCCGGCGCGGATGCCGGTTCCAAAGCCAAAAAAGCCGCCGAACTGGGGCTGAAAATCCTGAGCGAGGAAGAGTTCCGCACCCTCGCCGGGCTGTAGGATCTTAAAACTCTCAAAAGTTTTTTTGGGGTCTGGCCCTTTTTTGCAAAAAAGGGCCAGAATCTTGGGGAGCTTTTTATAAAAAGCTCCCCAAACCCCGCAAAAATTTTTGATGGCCGCGCACGCCGCGCCAGATCAGGTAGAGCCGCCCTGGCCGTTGGTTTTACACATCCTCCCAAGGCCTGCTTGTGCAGGTGGGCGCCAGATGCCCGGACCAAGGCCCGGACAGAGCCAGCTCCCAAGGGAGATGCTTACGGCCCTGGGGATGATTTGCCTGACGAACCGGGCAGCTCCACCCCTTATTTAGGCGTCTAACAGGTCCGCTGCAATCTCTTCCGCGCGGGCGGCCACACGGCGCAGCCTGGCGCGGCGTTCCGGGTTCGGCTTCTCCACCGGCGGCGGCGCGTTGCTGCGCAAATCATGCAGCTCATCGGCCAGCAGCAGCGCCGCCAGCATCAGCAGCCGCGCCTCGCCAGACTGCCCGCCAATCGCCTTGATACTGTTGATCCGCTGCTCGATCTCCGCGGCCATGCGCTCCAGATGCGCCTCCTGCCCATCCTCGCAGCCCACGGTATAGACATAGCCGTTAATCCGGATAGTCACTTGCGCCATGGCGTTTACTCCGTATGGCCGGTTGGTCCGGGCTCCTCGAGCCCGGCACGCAAATGCTCGATCACCGCATCAAGCGAGTGGGCCAGCGCCTCGCGGTCAAGCGGCTCCGCCTGCGCGGCCGGCTTGGCCGGTTTCGCCAGCGCCGCGATCTTGCGCAGCGCGATTTCGATACGTTCCAGGATTTCGTCTTCAGACTCAGACTCGGGCATGATACCCATTCAACCCGACCCCGACATGAAAAGTCAAATAAAGATCCCCCTGCCCCCCGCCGTCATCGTGCACAGCCTGGCTGATGTCCGCACCGCCCTGGCGCCTGGCCGCCCACTCACCCTGCTCTCCGCCCCCGGCGCCGCGCAGTTCGCCGGCTGCCTGTGGTGGCGCGCGCTGCTGGAGGCCGCCAATTTCTCCGGCCCCGCCCTGCTGGACTGCGCCGCCGCCCCCGGCCGCGCGCTGGAGGCGCTGCATCTGGGCCTTGGCGGCGTGGTGCTGCGCGCCCCCGCCCCGGTTTTTGCTCTCGTCGCCGCGCTCGCCGCGGCGCAGGGCGCGCTGGCCCTCCCGCTTGCCCCGCCCGCGCTTGATTTATGCCTGAATGGCGCCACAAGGCGGCTGGATTCCTGGCTGGCCGGATGACATTTCCACGCCCATGCGTTACATCCGGCTAGGTTTTTCAACACGGTGGAGCAAAAATGCAAATTTCGCAGCGGGTTAAAAAGATTCTGTCGCATTATGAAAGCGACAATCCCGGAACCAAAACAAATCTCGCCCGCATCCTCATGCATGGCAAGCTCGGCGGCACCGGCAAGCTCGTCATCCTCCCCGTAGACCAAGGCTTCGAACACGGCCCCGCCCGCTCCTTCGCGCCCAACCCCGCCGCGTACGACCCGCATTACCACTTCAAGCTCGCCATTGACGCCGGGCTCTCCGCCTACGCCGCGCCGCTTGGCATGCTCGAGGCCGGCGCCAGCACCTTCGCGGGCGCCATCCCCACCATCCTGAAGGTCAACTCCTCCAACTCCCTCGCCACTGACAAAAACCAGGCCCTCACCGGCTCGGTCAACGACGCGCTGCGCCTGGGCTGCTCGGCCATCGGCTTCACCATCTATCCGGGCAGCGAATTCGCCTTCGACCTGATGGAGGAAATCCGCGAACTGGCCGAGGAAGCCAAGGCCGCCGGCCTCGCCGTGGTCATCTGGTCCTACCCGCGCGGCCCGGAGCTGGACAAAGCCGCCGAAACCGCCTTTGACATCTGCGCCTACGCCGCCCACATGGCCGCCCTGCTCGGCGCGCACATCATCAAGGTGAAACCCCCCACCGCCGTGGTCTCGCTCGAAGCCGCGAAAAAATCCTACGCCAATATTGACGGCTCAACCCTGGCCAAGCGCATCGAGCACATCGTGCAGTCCTGCTTCGCGGGCAAGCGCATCGTCGTATTCTCGGGCGGTGAGTCCAAGGGCCTCGACGGCCTGTATGACGAAGTCCGCGCCCTGCGCGACGGCGGCGCCAACGGCTCCATCATCGGCCGCAACACCTTCCAGCGCCCGCGTAAGGAAGCCCTGGCCATGCTCGCCAAGATCATCGAGATCTACCAGGGCAAAGCCTGAGTCCAAACCGTGCATCCCCCCAGGCAGGCGCACCGCACCGGCCATTCCAGCTGGTTGCGCGCCGCCGTCCTGGGGGCGAATGACGGCATCCTCTCCACCGCCAGCCTCGTGCTGGGCGTCGCCGCCGCGCACGGCTCGCACCGCTCGGTGCTGGCCGCCGGCATTTCCGGCCTGTTCGCCGGCGCCATGGCCATGGCCTCGGGCGAGTTCGTCTCCGTCCACTCCCAGGCTGACACCGAAGCCGCCGACCTCGCCCTGGAACGCCTGCATCTTGAAGACTACGAAGCCGAACTCCAGGAGCTGACCGCCATTTATGTCGGCCGCGGCCTGACCCCCTCATTCGCCGCCGAGGTCGCCGGGCAGCTCATGGCGCATGACGCCCTGGCCGCCCATGCCCGCGACGAGCTCGGCATCACCGAGGCGCTCAAGGCCCGCCCCGGCCAGGCCGCCATCGCCTCCGCGCTCTCTTTCTCCAGCGGCGCGCTGCTGCCGCTGCTGGTCAGCATCCTGCTCCCCCTGCCCGACCTCATCCCCGGCGTCGCCGCCACCTCCCTGCTTTTCCTGGCGCTGCTCGGCGCCCTGGCCGCGCGCAGCGGCGGCGCCTCCGTGCCGCGCGGCATGCTGCGCATCAGCTTCTGGGGCGCCGCCGCCATGGCCACAACCGCCATCGCCGGCACATTGTTTGGAACCTTCGCATGACAACCATCCCCGATTGCCGCCTCTACCTCATCACCCCGCCCCAGCTGCCTGAAAACTTCGCCGACCAGCTCAAAGCCGCGCTGGACTCCGGCGACATCGCCGCCGTCCAGCTCCGCCTCAAGGACACGCCAGACCTCACATTACAAAAAACCATCGAGCGCCTGCGCCCCATCGTGCAATCCCGCGATGTCGCCTTCCTGCTCAACGACCGTCCAGACCTCGCCGTGAAACATGGCTGCGACGGCGCCCATGTCGGCCAGACTGACATGCCCATCCCCCAGGCCCGCAAAATCCTGGGCGGCCTCACATTGGGGGTCACCTGCCACAACTCCCTGCACCTGGCCATGGAAGCCGGCGAAGCCGGGGCTGACTATGTCGCCTTCGGCGCCTTCTTTCCCACCGCCACCAAGGCGCCGCCGGAAATGGCGGACATCGCCACCCTCAAATCCTGGGCGGAAATCATGGAAATCCCCTGCGTCGCCATCGGCGGCATCACCGCCGCCAACTGCGCGCCGCTGGTGCAGGCGGGGGCTGAATTCCTCGCCGTCGTCGGCGCCGTCTGGAACCACCCCGAGGGCCCCGCCGCGGGCGTGCGCGCCCTGCTCAAGGCCATCGCCGCCGCCGCGCCGGCTTAAAAAAACTCCAGCACAAGTCTCAAGAGTTTTTTAGCCCACCCCTTTTTCGCAAAAAACGGTTCGCAAAAAACGGGTGGAATCCTCGGGGCGCTGTTAACAACAAGCGCCCCCTTGGCCCGTCAGCCTTAGCCCTGCCGCTCCAGCATCAGCTGCTTCACCTTGCCAATCGCCTTGGCCGGGTTCAGCCCCTTCGGGCAGGTCTGGGTGCAGTTCATAATGGTATGGCAGCGATAGAGCTTGAACGGATCCTCCAGCGCATCCAGCCGCTGGCCGGTATGCTCATCGCGGGAATCCGCAATCCACCGGTAAGCCGCCATCAGCACGGCCGGGCCAAGATAGCGGTCGCCGTTCCACCAGTAGCTGGGGCAGGAGGTCGAGCAGCAGAAGCAGAGAATGCACTCCCACAGCCCGTCTATTTCAGCGCGCTCCTCCTTGCTCTGGCGGCGCTCGCCATCGGGCGGCGGCGGCGAATCCGCCTGCAGCCACGGCTCCACGGAGCGATACTGCGCATAGGCAAGGCTGAGGTCCGGCACCAGATCCTTCACCACCGGCATATGCGGCAGCGGGTTGATGGCGACCGCCCCCTTCACCTCATCGATCGGCTTGAGGCAGGCGAGCGTGTTCGTGCCATCGATATTCATGGCGCACGAACCGCAAATGCCCTCGCGGCAGGAGCGGCGGAACGTCAGCGAGGCGTCAACCTCGTTTTTAATCTTGATGATCGCATCCAGCACCATCGGGCCGCAGGCGTCGAGGTCGATCTCGAACGTATCGGTCACCGGGTTTTTCCCGTCATCCGGGTTCCAGCGATAAATCTTGAATTCCTTGACCCGCTTGGCGCCCGCCGGGGCCTTGTAGGTTTTGCCGGTGCCGACCTTGGAATTCGCCGGGAGCGTGAATTCTGCCATGTGCGTGGTCCCTTAATATACGCGCTTCTTGGGCGGGAAAACGGAGACTTCATTGGTGAGGGTCTGCATTTTCACCGGACGATATTCCAGCTTCACCGCGCCCTTCTCGTCGCAGTACGAAATCGTGTGCTTCATCCAGTTCACATCGTCCCGCTCGGGGAAGTCGTCATGCGCCTGGGCGCCACGGCTTTCCTTGCGGGCCTCGGCGCCCACCATCGTGGTCATGGCGTTGCCCATCAGGTTGTCCAGCTCCAGCGCCTCCATCAGGTCGGAGTTCCAAACCAGGCTGCGGTCAGAGACATGCATGTCCTCCAGCCCGCCCCACAGCTTCGTCATCTTCTCCACGCCCTCGGTCAGGCTCTTGGAGTTGCGGAACACCGCGGCATGGCCCTGCATGGTCCGCTGCAGCGTGTCGCGCAGCGCCGCCACGCTGGTGCCGCCCTTGGCATGGCGGGTCTTGTCGAACCGCGCCAGCGAGGCCTCGCCCGCGCCGGCGGGCAGCGGCGCCTGGGTGGCGCCGGGCTTCACGATCTCGGCGGCGCGGTGCGCGGCGGCGCGGCCAAACACCACCAGGTCGAGCAGCGAGTTCGTGCCCAGCCGGTTGGCGCCATGCACCGAAACGCAGGCCGCCTCGCCCACGGCCATCAGCCCGGGCACGATGGCATCCGGATTCTCCGCCGTCGGGCGCAGCACCTCGGTGCGATAATTGGTCGGGATGCCGCCCATGTTGTAATGCACGGTCGGCAGCACGGGGATGGCCTCCTTGGTCACATCCACCCCGGCGAACACCCGCGCGGTCTCCGAAATGCCGGGCAGCCGCTCATGCAGAATATCCGCGCCCAGATGCTCCAGATGCAGCAGGATATGGTCCTTGTTCGGCCCCACCCCGCGCCCTTCGTTAATCTCGACCGTCATCGAGCGCGACACCACATCGCGCGAGGCAAGGTCCTTGGCGGTCGGCGCATAGCGTTCCATGAAGCGCTCGCCCTCCGAATTGGTCAGATACCCGCCTTCCCCGCGCGCGCCTTCGGTAATCAGGCAGCCAGCGGGGAAAATCCCGGTCGGGTGGAACTGCACGAACTCCATATCCTGCACCGGCAGCCCGGCGCGGATCACCATGCCCCCGCCATCGCCCGTGCAGGTATGGGCGGAGGTGCAGGAGAGAAAAGCCCGGCCATAACCGCCGGTGGCCAGCACAACCTGCTGCGCGCGGAAGCGGTGGATGGTGCCGTCCTCAAGATTCCACGCCATCACCCCGCGGCAGGCGCCCTCGGCGTCCATGATCAGGTCCAGCGCGAAATATTCCACGAAGAACTCAACCTCATGCTTCAGGCTCTGCTGATACAGCGTATGCAGCATGGCATGGCCGGTGCGGTCAGCCGCGGCGCAGGCGCGCATCGCCGGCTCCTTGCCGTATTCCTTCATATGGCCGCCAAACGGGCGCTGATAAATCTTGCCATCCTCGGTGCGCGAGAAGGGCATGCCGTAATGTTCCAGCTCATAAATGGCCGGCACCGCCTCGCGGCACATATATTCGATGGCATCCTGGTCGCCCAGCCAGTCCGACCCCTTCACGGTGTCGTACATATGCCAGCGCCAGTCATCATCGCCCATGTTGCCCAGCGCGGCGGAAATGCCGCCCTGCGCCGCCACGGTGTGCGAGCGGGTGGGGAACACCTTGGTTATGCACGCGGTCTTAAGCCCGGCGGCTCCCATGCCAAGGGTGGTGCGCAGGCCCGAGCCGCCCGCGCCAACGACCACGACATCATACGTGTGGTCAATAACCTGATAGGCGCCGAGTGAAGGTTTTGAAAACGCATTCATAGAGGCAAGATCCGTTTTGCTTAAAAGGCGAGTTTAAGAACAGACACGGCGCAAGCCAGGGCGAGGATGAACACCCCCCCCTTGGCCACCAGCAGCGTGAGCATCCGCTTGGCGTCGCTGCGCACATAATCCTCGATCACCACCTGCAGCCCCAGGCTGAGATGCGAGAACAGCGCCGCCACCAGGCAGAGGAACAGCACCGTGTTCCACGGCTCGCCGATATAGGCGGCCACCTGCGCCCGGTCCGCGCCCGCCAGCATCAGCACGCTTAGCACGAAGTAGAGCGAGAGCGGCAGCAGCGCCACCGCGGTCACGCGCTGCGTCCACCAATGGTGCAGGCCCAGCTTGGCCGCGCCCAGGCCGCGCGCGCGGCCAAGCTGGCTGCGCATGATATGAACGGAGGGGGTGTTCTCGTTGCTCATGTTAATTCACCACACCAAAAAGCCGATAATCCAGAACGCCACCGTCAGCGCCACGGCCCCGGCAACCACCATCCGGCCATTGCGATGCATGGCCGGCAGCTCGAACCCGCGTCCGGCATCCCAGGCCAGGTGCCGGATGCCGTTGCAGAAATGATAGAACAGCGCGAAGGTGAAACCTATCAGAACCACCAGGCCGATCCAGGAGGCCAGCAGCGCCTGCACAACCGAGAAAGCCGCATCCCCGGCGGCGGCGCTCACCAGCCAGGCGGTGAGCAGCAGCGTGCCGGCCCCAAGGGCGACACCCGTAATACGGTGCATGATGGAGGTGAGCGACGATGTCTGGAATTTATAGGCGCTGCCAAGCATGAACGGAGAGAGCGGCCGGCGCACCAGCTTGCCTTCCGTGTTGCGCCCCACCATCAGGGCTTCGCGGACATCCTTCATGGAAAACCTCTCTCAACGGGTCATTCAGGTTTTTTAATAATGCTGCGGTTGCTTAGTCCCTGGCTGGCGCAGGGTCAACGTACGAATCAGTGACCATCAGGTCGGCCGCAGGCATGCCCGCGCCAGGGTTCAGGGCGCGGCCAAAAGGCGGAATAATTTCACCTGGCGCGCGCATGAATCCTCAAGCTCCAGGCTCACCGGCACCTCATAGCGCGCCAGCACCTCCCCCTCGTCCGGAGCATATCTGCGTCCCGGATCGGCGATGATCACCACCGCCCCCGCCGCGCAGCGCCGCAGCCAGGGCATGATATGCCGCGTCATCGGCGCTTCGTAGCAAACATCCCCGCAGATGATCACATCCCACCGGCAATCCGCGCCCACGATATCCCCCAGCAGCACATTCACCGCCAGGCCGTTCTCCGCCGCGTTCAGGCCGATGGCCGCCCCGGCCAGCGGGTCTATCTCCGCGGCATCCACCCGCGCCGCCCCCGCCAGCCGCGCCGCCAGCCCCGCCAGGCCGCAACCGGCGGCAAAATCCAGCACGCGCAAGCCGCGCACCAGGTCCGGATGCTCGATGATATAACGCGCCAGCGCCTCCGAGCCCGGCCAGGCAAACGCCCAGAAGGGCGGCGCCATGTCGTGCTGGCGCAAAAACGCCTCGCTCGCCTGCCATAGCGGCGTAATCTCGGAGGCGAGATAAAGCCTTACCCCCGGCACCAGCCGGGAGGCCCCCAGCGCCGTATTGGCCCGCACGAACCCGGCGAGGCCGCCGGCGTCAAGCTCAGGCAAGCTGGCGGAATTTCTTCTCCGGCTGCTTGGCGTAAGGGTCCACATGCACCCTGTGCGTCTCCGAGAGTTCCGCCAGCTTCTTCTCCATGCCGGTCTGCTGGCCCGTACTGCGCGCCCAGCGGGCCGCCACGGGCCAGAGAATCAAGGTCAGCTGCATCAAAAGAGCCATCGTCCCCGCGAAAATCCGCCCCTCGGTGAAGAAGGCGCTACAGGGCAGAAGAACGCTCAGCTTGGATGAAATCATGGAGAGATTCCTGGAATAGGCATCACAACTATAAAATGTGTGCCCCTCCCGCGACGACGCGTCAAGAATATTTATTTTTCAAAACAGGCGAGATAACGTCGTCAATTTGAATAATTAAATTAAAATTTAATGAATGTAAAATTAATAATTATTATATTAATTTTTGGAACAAATTTCCGCGAAATTCTCGCGTTTTTATGCGAAACGCCCCGCAACTTATTAAATTTTTAGTATAATATCATCCATCTTTTTTTCATGCCGTGGCCAAACTACAGCACCTCCACCCCCGCCCGACTCGCGTGAAATCCACGCGAATCAGGCCAGCGCCGCGCGCGCCGCGTCTCAGCCGATAATATCCTCTGGCGCCGGCCGGTCGGGTTTCTGCACTTCCAGCTGCGCCACGCGCACCTCCAGCGCCTCCACCTGGGCCTTGGCCCGGCGCGCCAGCTCGGCCATCGCCTCAAACTCGTCGCGCTTCACCAAATCCAGCCGCCGCACCGCCTCATCCACCCGCGCGCGCACCAGCGCCGCCATTTCCTCGCGCAACCCTGCCAGGGCTGAAATCGCGCCACCGGCGACACCGGCAATATCGTCAAAAAATTTTGGACGTTCGTTCATGATCGGGGCCCTTCTCTGCAATGGTGCATCTGCATATAAGCACCCGCATGATATTGGTCACGGGTGGCGCGGGATTTATCGGCTCCAACTTGCACGCGGCGCTGCGCGCCTCCGGGCGGGATTGCATAATCGTTGACTGGCTGGGCCATGAGCAAAAATGGCGCAACCTGCGCCACACCCCGCCCTCGCGGGTCATCACACCGCCGCAGCTGGCGGAATTCCTCAGCCGCGCCCCCAGGCTGGAAGCCGTCATCCATCTCGGCGCGATCTCTGAAACCACCGCGACGGACGGCGATCTGGTCTGGCAAACAAATGTCGAGCTCAGCCAGCAGCTCTGGCACTGGTGCGCGGCGCACGGCACCCGCTTCATCTACGCCTCCTCCGCCGCCACCTACGGCAACGGCGCCGCGGGTTTCGCCGATGACATGTCCATCCCCGCCCTCCAAAAACTCCAGCCGCTGAACCTCTATGGCTGGAGCAAGCACGCCTTCGACCTTTGGGTGGCCGGGCAGATCGAGGCGGGCGCCCCCACGCCGCCCGCCTGGGCCGGCGTCAAATTCTTCAACGTCTACGGCCCCAATGAATATCACAAGGGCAAGATGATCTCGGTGGTGAAGGTCAAGCATGACGAAATCATCGCCGGCGGCCCCGTCCGCCTCTTCAAGTCCGACCAGCCCGGCCTGCCCGACGGCGCCCAGCAGCGTGACTTCATCTATATTGATGACGTAATCGCCGCCCTCCTCTTCCTGCTCACGGCCCCCGGCATTTCCGGCCTCTATAATCTCGGCACCGGCCTCGCCCGCACCTACGCAGACCTCGCCCGCGCGGTCTGCGCCGCCAACGGCCTCGCTCCCAACATTGAATATATTGACATGCCAGCCAACCTGCGCGGCCAGTACCAGTCCTTCACCCAGGCGCCCATGCACCGGCTACGCGCCGCCGGCTTCAACCACCAGTTCCAAACACTCGAACAAGGCGTGGGCAGCTACATCCAGAACTTCCTGCGCCAAGAGGATATGTACCGCTGATGATCTTCACCTGGCCCCATTTCAGCCCCGTGCTGTTCAGCATCGGCCCGCTCGCCGTGCATTATTACGCACTGGCCTACATCACCGGCCTGCTGGCGGGCTGGTGGCTGGCGCAGCGTCTGGTCCGGCTCTCCCCGGTCGCGGCAAACGCCAAGCAGGTTGATGATTTCCTCAACTGGGCGGTAATCGGCGTGCTGGTCGGCGGGCGGCTCGGCTATGTGCTGTTCTATCAGGTCTATCAGGAGCCGCTCTCCTACCTCCTCACCCACCCCATCCAGATCATCGCCGTCTGGCAAGGCGGCATGAGCTCGCATGGCGGCTTCATCGGCGTGGCCATCGCCATCATCTGGTTCTGCCGCAAACACAAGCTTGACATGTTCGCCTTCGCCGACCGCATCGCCACGGTCGTGCCCATCGGCCTGTTCCTCGGTCGCTGCGCCAATTTCATCAATGGCGAGCTGTGGGGCCGCGTCGCCACGCACTGGTTCCCGCTGCTCATCATCTATCCCGAATCCGCCAGGGTGAACCCGTTGAACGCGCTGAAGCCCCGCTACCCCTCGGAGCTGATCGAGGCCCTGCTTGAAGGCGTGGTCCTGTTCATCATCATGATGGTGATGATCCGCTCCGAGAAATGGCGCCACCGCCCCGGCATGCTCACCGGCCTGTTCCTCATCTCCTACGCCATCGCCCGCATCATCGGCGAATGTTTCCGCGCGCCGGATTATTTCCTCGGCTTCCTTCCCTTCGGCACCACCATGGGCCAGGTCCTCTCCGTCCCCGTGTTCTTCATCGGCGTGGCGATGCTGATCTGGGCCCGCCGCCAGACCCCGCGTGCAGCCTGAACGTTTTGACCATTTCATGGCGCGGGCGAACGCCGCCTATTACGCCACGCATGATTTCTCGCGGGATTTCGTCACCGCCCCGGAGCTGACCCAGGTTTTCGGTGAGCTGCTGGGCGCCTGGGCCAAAACCGTCTGGGCCATGATGGGCGCGCCCGAAAACATCATCCTGGCCGAGGCCGGGCCAGGGCGCGGCGTGCTGATGGCCGACGCCCTGCGCGTCTGGCCTGCCGCCAATGTGCATCTGCTGGAAACCTCGCCCCGGCTGCGCGCCCAGCAGGCCGCCCGCGTGCCCCGCGCCACCTGGCACGAATCCCTGGCCACCATCCCGCCCGGCCCGATGATATTGCTCGCCAACGAGTTTCTTGACGCCCTGCCCGTGCGCCAGTTCATCCGCCGCGCCCCCGGCTGGATGGAGCGCCATGTCAGCAACGGCGCCTATGTCGAAATTCCCACCACCTACCCCCTCCCTGACGATCCCGAAGGCAGCGTGCGCGAGGTGAACGAGGCGGCGCTGGATTTCTGCGCCGCCCTCGCCGCCCGCGGCGCCATCGCCTTGTTCATTGATTACGGCCCCACCCAATCCGCCCCCGGCGAGAGCGTGCAGGCCATCGCCAACGGCAAATACGCCGATCCCCTTTCCAACCCCGGCACCGCCGATCTCACCGCCCATGTGGATTTCGCGGCCCTCAAGGCCCGCCACCACGCCCAGGGGCCGGTGAAGCAGAATGAATTCCTTACCGCCCTCGGCCTGTTCCAGCGTAGTGATACCCTCGCCCGCAAAAATCCGGCCCAGGCCGAGGCGCTGAAACTGGCCGCCCAGCGCCTCACCGCGCCCGAGGCCATGGGCAGCCTGTTCAAATGCCTCGCCCTTTGCCCCGAGGGCTTCCCCACCCTGCCAGGATTCGAATAATGGATTTCCTCACCGGCGACCTGCCCGCCCGCCACGGCTTCTTCACCCGCAACGGCGGCGTCTCCACCGGCCCCTACACCAGCCTCAATTGCGGCCTCTCCGGGGCTGACGAAGCGGCGAACATCCGTGAGAACCGCGCCCGCGTCGCCCAGGCCCTCGGCATCGCGCCCGCTCTGCTGCTCGGCCTCAAGCAGGTGCACGGCACCGAGGTCGTCACCGTCACCACCCCCTGGGCCATCGGCGCCGGGCCAGAGGCTGACGCCCTGGTCACCAACCGCCCCGGCCTCGCCCTTGGCGTCATCACGGCTGACTGCGCCCCCATCCTCCTCTCCGACCCCACGGGCACCATCATCGGCGCCGCCCATGCCGGCTGGCGCGGCGCGTTCCTCGGCGTGCTGGAGGCAACGGTGGCGGCCATGCGCGCGCTCGGCGCGCCGCACATCCGCGCCGCCATCGGCCCCTGCATCCACCAGGCCAGCTACGAGGTCTCGGCCGACCTGCGCACCCCCATCGTCGAGGATGACGCCACCGCCGCCCGCTTCTTCATCCCCGGCCGCCCGGAGCGCTGGCAGTTCGACCTTCCCGGCTACTGCGCCGCCCGCCTCAAGGCCGCCGGCGTGGCCACTGACATCCTGCCCAACGACACCTGCGCCCAGGAGCAGACTTTCTTCTCCTACCGCCGCAAAACCCTGCGCCATGAAGCCGCCACCGGCCACCAGATCTCCGTGATCCGCACATGATCCGGCGTCTCACCCTGCTCCTGCCGCTGGCGCTGGCCGCCTGCGGCACCCTGCCTGAGCCGTTTTACGGCAATCCCGGCCCCGAGGGCGCGCGCCTGTCCATCCCGCCCGCGCCGGTGCTCATGGTGCCCACCCCCTCGCCCGCCGCCGCCCTGCTAGACTCCAAATCCGCCGCCCTTTTCGCGCATGACCTCGCCGCCGCCCTGGTGAATTATGACATTCCAACCATCGCCGGCGCCGCCATGAAGGGCGGCTGGCTGCTCACCAGCTCGGCCAGCCCCGCCGGTGGCGCCATCACCCCCGCCTATGTCATCACCGGGCCTGACGGCAAAATCTACGGTCGCCAGAACGGCACCCCCGTCCCGGCCGCCGCCTGGCGCGCCGGCACCCCCTCGGCCCTCAACGCCGCCGCCACCGCCGATGCCCAGGCGCTCGCCAAAACGCTCGCCGCCATCAACGCGCGCATCCAGGGCAGCAACCCGCAATCGCTCGAAAACCGCCCCCCGCGCATCTATATCGGCGCCGTCACCGGCGCGCCCGGCGACGGCGACCACTCCCTGCCGCTCAACCTCGCGCGAGACCTTCCCGGCCCTGACGACGTGGTCGTCACCAACCCCGCCGAGGCTGATTTCACCGTCACCGGCAACATCGTGGTCACTCCGGGCCAGAACGGCCAGATCATGGTCGAGCTGGACTGGACGGTGCAAGACTCCAACCACCGCAAAATCGGCCAGGTCACGCAGCTGCACCCGCTCAACCTGTCTGACATCACCCCCTTCTGGGGCGATATCGCAGCCGCCGCCGCCACCGAGGCCGCAAGCGGCATCCAGCAGGTCGTCGCCAACGCGATCCTTAAAAAAGGCAGCTAGACCGTCTCTGCAAAAACATTAAGGATAATTCTCAAAAGTTTTTTGGGGTCTGGCCCTTTTTTGCAAAAAAGGGCCAGAATCTTGGGGAGCTTTTCATGAAAAGCGCCCAAACCCCGCAAGTGCCTTTCAGGCCCTAACCCGGCACGCCCTTGCTGGTCGAATACTCAAAATGCAGCGCCACATCCGGGTGCACAATCGGATGAATCGCATGCGCCGCCACCGCCCCCTCGGCAAAGCCCTGCAAAATCAGCTTCAGCTTGCCTGGATAGGTCACAATATCGCCCACGCCGAAAATCCCCGGCACCGTGGTCTCCATCCGCGCCGGGTTCACCACCACATGGTTGCGCTCCAGCTGAAACGCCCAGTCCGCCAGCGGTCCCAGCTCCATCGCCAGGCCAAAAAACGGCAGCAGCACATCCGCGCCAATCCGCCGCGTCGCCCCGTCCAAATCCGCCACCTCCACCGCCTCCAGCACCCCGCCCGCGCCATGCAGCGCGTGCAGCTGGTAGGGGATCACCATGTCAATCTCGCCGCGCGCCGCCGCCGCATCCAGCTGCGCGGCACTCTCCGGCGCCGCGCGGAATTTCGGCCGCCTGTGCACCACATGAATACTCGCCGCGATGCCGTTCAGCGCCAGCGCCCAATCCACCGCCGAGTCGCCCCCGCCCGCGATCACCACCCGCTTGCCCCGCAGCGCCTCACGGCGCTTCACGTAATATTGCACGGCCCCGGCCGCCTCATAGGCCGCCAGCCCCTCCAGCGGCGGCCGGTTCGGCCCAAACGCCCCGGCCCCTGCGGCCACGATCACCGCCTTCGCCGCAATCTCATCCCCCGCATCGGTGGTCAGCGTAAACGCGCCCGCCGCGCCATGCAGCTTTTCCACCCGCCGCCCCAGCAGCCGCCGCGGCGCGAAGGGCGCAATCTGCTGCTCCAGTTTGGCGATCAGCTCCGCGGCTTCAATGCCGGGATGCCCCGGAATGTCATAAATCGGCTTCTCCGGGTAGAGTGCGGCGCACTGCCCGCCAGTCTCCCCCAGCGCGTCGATCAGCACGCAAGACATCTTGAGCATCCCGCACTCAAACACCGCAAACAGTCCGGCCGGGCCGGCACCGATGATCGCAACATCCGCTGTCAATTTTTCCATGCCATGGCTTTGCCGCACCACCCTTCCACAATCAAGCGCATGGCTTAAAAAGAGTGCATGCACATCGCCCTCCCGGATGAAGCCGCGACCATCGCCCTGGCCCAGAAACTCGCCGCCGGCGCGCGCGCCGGCGACATTCTGCTGCTCTCCGGCCCGCTTGGCGCCGGCAAAACCAGCTTCGCCCGCGCCTTCATCCGCGCCCTGGCCGGCAACCCAACCCTCACCGTCCCCTCGCCCACCTTCACCCTGGTCCAGCAATACGATGCCGGCCCCCTCACCATCTGGCATTACGACCTCTGGCGC
>JAKBAQ010000034.1 GCA_021808985.1 Pseudomonadota bacterium | reverse complement strand
TGCGATCCGCGCGCTGGCCATCGATGGCGTGGAGGCCGCGAAATGCGGGCATCCGGGCATGCCGATGGGCATGGCCGACGCCGCCACGGTGCTGTGGAAAAAATTCCTGAAATATGACGCCGCCGACGCCAGCTGGTGGGACCGTGACCGCTTCGTGCTCTCGGCCGGGCATGGCTCCATGCTGCTTTATGCGCTGCTGCACCTCGCCGGCTATGAGGGCATGGGGATCGAGCAGCTGAAAACCTTCCGGCAGCTGCATTCGGTGGCGGCGGGGCATCCGGAATATCATGAGCATCCGGCCATTGAGATGACCACCGGGCCGCTGGGCCAGGGGCTGGCGACAGCCGTTGGCATGGCGATGGCGGAACGGCTGCTGGCGGCGAAATTCGGCAAGAGCCTGGTGGACCACCGCACCTATGTGGTCGCGGGGGATGGCTGCCTGATGGAAGGCGTCAGCCATGAGGCGGGGGCGCTGGCCGGGCATCTGAAGCTCAACAAGCTGGTGGTGCTGTGGGACGATAACAGCATCTCCATCGATGGCGGCACGGAGCTGAGCGTCTCGGAAGATCCGCTGAAGCGCTTCGCCAATTACGGCTGGGCGACCAAGCGGGTGGACGGGCATGATTTCGAGGCGCTGCAGGCGGCGCTCGCCTGGGCGCAGAAGGCGACCAGGCCGGTGATGATCGCGTGCAGGACGATCATCGGATTCGGCGCGCCGACCAAGGCGGGCACCGCCGGGAGCCATGGCGCGGCGCTGGGCGGGGCCGAGGCGCAGGCGGCGAAGCTGGCGCTGGGCTGGCCGCACCTGCCCTTCCATGTGCCCGATGAGGTTTACAAGGACTGGCACGAAGCCGGCAGCCGTGGCGCCACGGCGCGGCGCGCCTGGCTGAAGCGGCTGGCCAAGCACCCGCAGCGCGCGGAGTTTGAGCGTGTGATGGCCGGCAAGCTGCCCGAGGGCTGGGCGGAAACGATGTCGGCCTACAAGGCCTCGCTCACCGAGAGCAAGCCGAAGCTGGCGACCCGGCAGGCGAGCCAGAAGGCGCTGGAGGTGCTGGTGCCGGCGGTGCCGGAGCTGGTTGGCGGCTCGGCGGACCTCACCGGCTCCAACCTGACCCTGGTGAAGGGCATGGCCGGGGCCACGGCGGATAATTTCGCGGCGCGCTATATTTATTACGGCGTGCGCGAATTCGGCATGGCGGCGGCGATGAACGGCCTGGCACTGCATGGCGGGTTGATCCCTTATGGCGGCACGTTCTTCGTGTTCTCCGACTATATGCGCCCGGCGATCCGGCTGGCGGCGTTGATGCGCATCCGCGCCATCCATGTGCTGACGCATGATTCCATCGGCCTGGGCGAGGATGGGCCGACGCATCAGCCGGTCGAGCATCTGGCCAGCTTCCGCGCCATGCCCAACGTGCTGGTGCTGCGCCCGGCGGGCGCGGTGGAAACCGCCGAAGCCTGGGAGATCGCGATTCGCAACACCACCGGGCCGAGCCTGCTGGTGCTCTCGCGCCAGGCGATGCCGGAGCCGCGCCTGGTGGCCAATGGCTGCAAATCCGCCCGTGGCGCCTATGTGCTGGCGGAAGCCGAGGGCAAGCGCGCGGCGACGATCATCGCGACCGGCACGGAAGTGGCGCTGGCCCTGGGCGCGCGCGAGAAACTGGCGGCGGAGGGGATTCAGGTCGCCGTGGTTTCCGCGCCCAGCTTTGAGCTGTTCGCCCAGCAGGATGCCGGCTACCAGGCCGAGGTTCTGGGCAGCGCGCGGCGCATCGGCGTGGAGGCGGCCTGCGGCTATGGCTGGGAGCGCTGGCTGGGCGCCGACGGCGTGTTCATCGGCATGACGGGTTTTGGCGCCTCCGCCCCGGCGGAGGTGCTGTATGAGCATTTTGGCATCACCGAGGCGGCGATTGTGGCTGCCGTTAAAAAAGAAGGAAATTAAGACGTGGCTGTGAAAATCGCGATTAATGGGTTTGGCCGCATTGGCCGTCTGGTGCTGCGCGCGATGATCGAGAGCGGGCGCACCGACGTGGTGCCCGTGCTGATCAACGATCTCGGCTCGGTCGAGGACAATGCGCATCTGCTGCGTTACGATTCAGTGCATGGCCGCTTCCCCGGCACCGTGGCGGTGGAGGGCGACAGCCTCGTGATTTCCTGCAACGGCCGCACCTATGCGCCGATCAAGGTTTCCGCCGAGCGCGACCCGGCGAAAGTGCCGCTGCAGGGCGTGGATGTGGCGATGGAGTGCACCGGGCTGTTCACCAAGCGCGAGGCCGCGGCGGCGCTGCTCGCCGCCGGCGCGCGCAAGGTCGTGGTCTCGGCCCCGGCCGATGGCGTGGACGCGACCATCGTGTTCGGCGTGAACCACAAGACGCTGACGAAGGAGATGGAGGTGATCTCCAACGCCTCCTGCACCACCAACTGCCTGGTGCCGGTCGCCAAGGTGCTGCATGAGAGCTTCGGGATCGAGCGCGGCTATATGGTGACCATCCACTCCTACACCGGCGACCAGAAGACCGTGGACACGCTGCACAAGGACCGCCACCGCGCCCGCGCCGCCGCGCTCTCGCTCATCCCCACCTCCACCGGCGCTGCGAAGGCCGTCGGCTTGGTGCTGCCGGAGCTGAAGGGCAAGCTGGATGGCACATCCATCCGCGTGCCGACCCCGGATGTCTCGCTCGTCTCCCTCGATGTCGTGCTGAAGAAGGCGGCGACCAAGGAGGAGATCAACGCCGCGGTGAAGGCGGCGGCGGAAGGCGAGCTGAAGGGAATCCTCGGCTATTCCACCGAGGCGCTGGTGAGCACCGACTTCATCCACCAGCCGGAATCCTCCATCTTCGACGCGCCGCAGACCACGGTGGTGGATGGCGGGCTCGCGCGCGTCATGTCCTGGTATGACAATGAGTGGGGCTTCTCCAACCGCATGTCCGACACCGCAGCCTATTTCGGCGCGCTGTGAGCCGGAATCTGGATCATGTGAAGGTGGCGGGGCAGCGCGTGCTGCTCCGCGCCGACCTCAACGTGCCGATGCAGGGCGGGGTGATCTCCGACCTCACACGGCTGGAGCGGCTGGCGCCGACGATCAGCGAACTCTCCTCCAAGGGGGCGCGGGTGATCGTGCTCAGCCATTTCGACCGGCCGAAGGGCAAGGTCGTTGAAGCCATGTCGCTGCGGCCGATCGCCACGGCGCTTGGCAAGGTGCTGGGCCGGCCGGTGGCTTTCGCCAATGACTGCATCGGCGCCGTGGCGCTCGCGGCCGTGGATGCGATGCATGACGGCGATGTGCTGGTGCTGGAGAACACGCGCTTCCATGCCGGCGAGGAGGAGAACAACCCGCAATTCGCGGCCGAACTCGCCAAGCTGGCTGATCTTTATGTCAATGATGCGTTCTCCGCCGCCCACCGCGCGCATGCGAGCACCGAGGGCATCACCCGCCACCTGCCCTCCTTCGCGGGGCGGCTGATGCAGGCGGAGCTGCATGCGCTGGAAACCGCGCTCGGCCACCCGGCCCGGCCGGTGGCGGCGATCGTCGCGGGCTCCAAGGTCTCCACCAAGCTCGAACTGCTGAACAATCTGGTCGGCAAGGTGGATATTCTGGTGATCGGCGGCGCCATGGCCAATACCTTCCTGGCGGCGCAGGGGCATGATGTCGGCAAGTCGTTGCAGGAGAAAGACCTGCACGAGACGGCGCGGGCAATCCTCGAGGAGGCGCACCGCAAGGGCTGCGAGATCGTGCTGCCGCAAGATCTCGTGGTGGCGGAAAAATTCGCCGAGAACGCGCCGACCCAGGTGGTGGGCGTGGACGCGGTGCCGTCCGGCATGATGGCGCTGGATGTCGGCCCGGCCACAGTGGCCGCCTTCATCAAGCGCCTGCCGCAGATCAAGACCATCATCTGGAACGGGCCGCTGGGCGCGTTCGAGACCAAGCCGTTCGACGCCTCGACCAACGCGCTGGCCGACGCCATCGCCAAGGCGACGCAGGAGGGCAAGATCGTCTCGGTCGGCGGCGGGGGGGATACTGTCTCGGCGCTGAAGCTGGCCGGGGTGGAAGACCGGCTGAGCTACCTCTCCAGCGCCGGCGGGGCGTTCCTGGAATGGATGGAGGGCAAGATCCTGCCCGGCGTGGAAGCGTTGAGCAAAGACCTCTCCAATATGGGGTAATGCTTGAACCTGGTTGACGTGATCAGGCCCAGGGTGAACGCCCCTGGGCCTTTTTTGCCATGAACCCGAAGCTGCGGGCCGCGGGGCTGACCCTGCTCGCCGCCCTGCTGTGGGGCTGCGCGCCGGTCGCCACGCGCTATCTGGTGGGCAGCACACATGCCGCCCTGCCGCCGCTGCCGTTCATCGCGCTGCGCTATCTGCTCGCCTCGCTGTTCTTCATCCCCCTGCTCTGGGGGGAGCTGCGGCATTGGCCGCGCTCCGAGCTGGTGCTGGGCGCGGCGTGCGGGCTGGTCGGCGTCATGGGCTATAACATCCCGAATGTGATCGGCAGCCGCACGGTTTCCGCCGGCATGGCGGGGCTGCTGAACGGCGCGGAGCCGCTGCTGATCGTGCTGCTGCTGGCGCTGCAACGGCGCAAGCTGCCCTCCAAATGGACCATGCTGGCCGGCGCGACGGGGACATGCGGCATCGGCCTGCTGGCGCTGAGCGCGGGGCCGGCGGTGGGCGATGCGCGGGGGATCGCCCTGCTGCTGCTGGGGGCTATCTGCTGGGCGGCTTACTGCGTCATCGCCGCGCCGCTGCTGCAACGCCGCGGCGTGCTGGCGATGACCGCGATCACCGTCATCGCGGGCACGCTGCCGATGCTGGCCATCGGCCTGCCGGGCATACCGGAGATGATGCGGCATATGAGCCACACGCAATGGGAAGTGCTGGCCGGGCTGAGCTTCGGCACGTCGGTCATCGCGATCGCGGCCTGGAACGCGGGCAGCGCCGGGCTGGGGGCGCAGCAATCGGCATGGTTCCTGTACCTGCTGCCGGTGGTGAGCGCGGCGGGCGGCACGATCGTGCTGGGCGAGCCGGTGACGTTAACGGAACTTTCAGGTGGCGGGCTCATCATGCTCTCGGTGTTTTTCAGCCAGAGAAAATGATGCGCGATGCTCGCCGGCCCCGGTCTCATAGATTCCACGCCCGCTGACCCCGGGCCCGACAGCGATGAGTGGAGCCGCTGGCTGCTGCACCGCCGCCATGGCGGCGATGCAGCGCAGGCGGCGCGCGTGCGGGCCGTTGTGGATGGCTATGTGGAGCGCGTGCTGGACGGCGCCGCCCTGGCGCCGGGCATGATAATGGCGGATATCGGCACCGGCGAGGGCGTTGTGGCGTGGCGGGCGATCCAACGCACCGGGCCAGGCCTGCGCGTGGTTCTGGCCGATATTTCCGCGCCGCTGCTGCGCCATGCGCGGGCGCGGGCGCGGGCACTGGGCGTGGCGGGGCAATGCCGGTTCCTGGCCTGCGGGGCGGAGCGGCTGGAAGGCTTGGAGACCGGCAGCCTGGACGCGGTGACCAGCCGCTCAGTACTGGCCTATGTGGCTGACAAGCCAGCGGCCCTGGCGGAAATGTTCCGCGTGCTCAAACCCGGCGGCCGGCTCTCGCTGGCGGAGCCGGTGTTCCGCGACGAGGCGCAGGCCGCCTGCGCCATGCGCGTGCTGCTGGAGCGCGGCGCGGCACAGGATGCGCTGCTGCCGCTGCTGCATAAATGGAAGGCGGCGCAATTCCCCGATACCGAGGCGGCCATGGCGGCCAGCCCCCTGGCCAGCTACGGCGAGCGGGACCTGCTGCGCCTCGCGCAACAAGCGGGGTTCGGCACGCTGCATCTGGAGCTGCACATGGATGTGCGGGCAAATGAGACAACCGACTGGGCCGTGTTCTGCGCCGCCTCGCCCCACCCCTGGGCACCGGGCCTGGGCGAGCTGTTGGCAACACGCTTCACACCGCCGGAACGCGCCACGCTGGAGGCCGCGCTGCGGCCCGAGGTGGAGGCCGGACGGTTGACCACCACGCGCCGGATGGTGTTTCTGACCGCGAGAAAGCCAGACATCCAAGGATAAAGGACATGCCGCTCGCCGTGCGGATGCAGAACGCGCCGGTGGGGATCACCATCCCCTACGGGCCGGAGCGCGATGCGCACCGCCATAATCACGGCTTCATCGACACGCGCGGCCACCCGGAGCGCGCGGCCAGCATCGCGGAGGGAATCGGCTCGGCGGAAATGCGCGCGCTGCTGGCAGCACTCGCCGCGCCGGGCGCGCCGGTGTTCAGCGTGGCGTGTGACCTGGGCGCCTACCAGGCGGCGAATGCGCCGGCGGAGCGGCGCGAGGTGGCGGGCGGCTATCTGCAGCTGATGCTGGCGGGCTACGCGCGGGCGGATCTCGCGGCATATATGAAACTGGCGGAGCATATCGCCGCCGGGCTGCGCCAGAGGGCGGGCACGCAGGTCTGGGATGTGACGTTCCTGCTGAAAACCGTGCGCTTCAATCTGGATGGCTTCAACGGCGATGCGCCCTCGCTGGACATATGGTTCCAGGCCCTGGCGCCCAAGCCGAAGGCGGCGCTCGCCGCGCGCGAGCGGCTGCTGCGCGGCCTTGGGGGTTTGCTGCGGCCAGAGGCGATGGCGGCGCTTAACTGAAGCGGCTGATGCCGCGCAGGGCGCGCTGCAATGGGCGGTCGATATAAAATGTCAGGATCATCGCGGCCAGATACGCGCCGGCGAACATCGCCAGGCTGCCGGCATGGCCCGGCAGCAGCCAGCCCAGCAGCGCGAATAATGGCATATGCGCGATATAAAGCGGGTAGGACATCGCCCCAAGCCGCACCCCCCATTTGCCGCAGCGGAACAGCCCGCAGGCTTCCAGCGCCACGATGCCGTAAAGGAACAGCGCATAGCCCAGGGCGGCCAGGGGAATGTGCAGCTCGTTGGGATAGTCCACCCCCCATTTGGAGATGGCGAGGCTGTGCAGGCACAGCAAAGCGCCCAGCAGCAGCGCCGCGCCACCGGCCAGGCGCGATGGGCGCACGGCGCTGAACACCCAGCCGGCGGCAAGCCCCGCGAAAAACAGCACCTCCCAGGCGCTGACGAAATGATTCGAGGTGCGCACCAGATAGACATTGGCCGTGGCCAGGAATCTGATCACCAGCCCGCCGCGCATCCAGTGCCAGCCGGTCAGCCAGGTGCACCAGCGGATCTCCGGCGGCAGGTAGAGCCACAGAACCGAAAACATCCATAGCCCCAGCACATAGCGGCCAATGCCGGGCGCCAGGCAGAGGCCGAACATGAAATAGAAGGCCAGCTCGTAACGCAGGGTCCAGGCGGGGGGGATGAGATCAGGGTAGGTGGCGGGGTTGAGCGAGACCAGGCGCCACAGCCCACCCGGCGGAATGTCGTGCCAGCCGCTCAGCGCCAGCGGCAGCAATATGAGCCAGTATAGCGGATAGATGCGGCAGGCCCGGCGCCACCAGAAGGCCAGCGGGCGCGTCCAGCCCGGCGGGTCGGCATGGTGCGCGACGACCATGACGAAACCGCTGAGCACGAAAAAATACTGCACGGCGAGCGGGCCGAGTGCCAACCCATGCAGCGCTGGCGCCAGGGCGGGCAGATGCGTGATAACGACGAAGGAGGCGGCGAGGAAACGGCCAAACTCCAATGCGCCGAGGCGTGGCGGGGGGGGCTGGTCAGTCATGGTGCTGCCGCAAGCGCGCCTGGCGGTGGCCGGATTTTCAAACCCCCGCCGCCTATGATGAGAGGCGCTCAGCCGCTTCCTTCAGGTTTACCAGCCAGGTATGATCATCCGTCTCCAGCTGGGCCTGCGAGAAGAAAACGCCGATCATGAAACCGCTGACGGATTCGCTGATGGTGACAAGAGTGCTGCCGTCAGCCTGGGGGCTCAGCGTCCAGGTCTGGATGGCGTGGAAGTTGAGCACATCGCCGGTCCACGCCATCGCCTGGAGCGGGATATATTCCCGGATGGCGGCATGGATGCTCATGCCATCGGCATTGTAGGAGAACAGGCTGCCATTTTGCAGAACATAGGGGGCGCTGGTCTGCGGGATGCTGGGGTTCCAGCTCGGCCAGGATTGCGGGTCCGCCAGCAGCGACCAGATTTTTGCCGCCGAGGCTTTTATGCTGATCTGCTGGATGGTCTGGCGCGGTGCGTCCGGGTCGATTTTTCCCTGCGCCGCGAAGCTGCTCTGGCGAACGCCCGATGAGCCGCAGGCGCTGAGGCTGAACAACAGGCAAAGCAGGGAAAAACCGCGGCGCATTAAACCTCCGGCACTGTGGGACGCAGCCGGCCGCCCAGGCGCACCGGCTCGATACGGGTTGCAAGGCCGTCTTCACCGGTTTCGATGAAGGCACCGCACACGGTGGCTGGACCTTCCGCCGGGGTCAAGCGGTCTCCCGGCATTTTACGGATAAAACGGGCGACGGCGGCATCCTTGCTCATGCCGATGACAGAATCATAATCGCCGCACATGCCCAGATCGGTGCAGTAGGCCGTACCGCGCGGAAGGAGCTGATGGTCGGCGGTGGGGATATGGGTATGCGTGCCGACCACGGCGGAGGCCCGCCCGTCGAACGCATGGGCGAAGGCCATCTTCTCGGAGGTGGCCTCGGCGTGGATATCCAGGATGATCGCATGCAGGCCGTTGCCGAGGCGGTGGCGGGTCAGCAGTTCATCCATCGCCATGAAGGGGCAGTTCAACGGGTCCATGAACAAGCGGCCCATGGCTTGGGCGACCAGCACCTTGCGGCCATCGGCCAACGTGACGAGCGCGGAGCCCTGGCCGGGCGTGCCGGGCGGGTAGTTGAGCGGGCGGAGCAGGCGTTTCTCCTGGGCGATATAGGGGATGATCTCGCGGCGGTCCCACGCGTGGTTGCCCAGGGTGATGACATCCGCCCCCGCCTTGAACAGGGCATCGGCCATGTCCGGCCCCAGGCCGAAGCCATGGCTGGCATTCTCGGCGTTCACCGCCACGAAATCGAGTTTCAGCCGGACGCGCAGTTCAGGAATGGCCTTTATGGCCGCGTCACGCCCGGCGCGGCCCAGCAGGTCGCCAAGGAAGAGGAGTTTCATAAGGGGGCTATAACGCCTTCGTGGATGCGATAACAGGCGGCGCGCAGCCCGGCGAAGGGCTCGATGTCAGTCCCCGTGACCCAGGCGGCGAGGTTGAGGCTTGCGAGCGCCGCGAACAAGGCGGCGCGGTGGGCGGCATCGAGATGGACCAGCGGCTCATCGAGCAGGAGCAGCGGCGCCGCGCCGCGCGTGGCGGCGATGAGGGCGGCATGGCCCAGCACGATGCCGATGAGCATGGCCTTCTGCTGGCCGGTGGAAGAGAGTGAAGCGGGGCGGGCGGATGCCGCGTCGGTGATCAGCAGGTCGGCCTTTTGCGGGCCAAGCGAGGCGCCGCGCTGGGCGGCATCCTGCGCGCGGGCGGATTTATAGGCGGCGCGCAGGGCATCCTCGACCTCCACCGCCGGGGCGGCGCGCAGTTTTTCGGCGATGGCGCAGCCAAGGCCGAGCCGCACGAGCGGAAACGGCGCGGCGGCGCCGCTGGCCAGCACGGCATTGAGCTGCCCGATGAGCGCCGCGCGGGCGGCGGTGGCGGCAACGGCATGGCGGGCGCAGGAATCTTCCAGCCCGTCCAGCCAGAGCGGGTCCGGGTTTTCAGCCAGCAGCCGGTTGCGCTGGGCGGCGGCGGCCTCGAAGGCGGCGATCTCACGCGCATGGTGCGGCTCCAGCGCGATGACCAGACGGTCCAGAAATTTGCGCCGGCCGGAGGCTGAGTCGGTGAACAAACGGTCCATCTGCGGCGTGAGCCAGACAGCGGCGAGGCGTTCGGCGATTTCAGACTGCGCGCGCGGCTTGGCGCCATCGAGCATGAACATGCGGCGCTCGGGCGCGCCCTCCACCGTGCCGGTGCTGATCTCGAACATGCCGCCAGGGCCGGAGAGTTGCGCGGCCACGGCCCAACGGCTGGTTTCCGCCCCGTCCCGCCGCGCGAGTTCTGAGACTTTGGCCCCCCGCAGGCCGCGGCCGGGCACCAGCAGCGAGGCAGCTTCCAGCAGATTGGTCTTGCCCGCGCCGTTGGGGCCGGAGAAAACGCAAATCCGCGCTGCGGGGTTAAAACGCAGCGCGGGATAAGAGCGGAAGCCGGTAAGCGTGAGGCGGGTGAGGTGCGTCGTGATCAGACCCGCATCGGCATGAGGACATAGACCGCCGAGGCGTCGTCCTGGTCACGCACCAGGGTGGGGGCCGCGCCGTCAGCGAATACGAATTCGACCTTGCCCTTGATCTGCTCGGTGACATCGGAGAGGTAGCGGGCCTGGAAGCCGATTTCCAGCGGGCCGGACTGATAATCCACGAGTTCCGGGCCAAGCTCCTCCGAGGCGCTGCCCTGCTCGGCGCTGGCGGCGGAGATGACCAGCAGGTCTTTCGCGAGCGAGAGCTTCACCGGGCGGTGCTTCTCCGAGCTGATGGCCGAGACACGGCCCACCGCGTCGTTGAAATCCTTCTTTTCGATGCGCAGCACCTTGTCGTTCCCGCGCGGGATCACGCGGTCATAATCGGGGAAGGTGCCGTCGATCAGTTTGCTGGTGAGGCGCATATGGCCGATGGTGAACTGGATGCGCGTCTCCGAGAGAGCGACCTCGACCTCGCCGGTGGCTTCATCCAGCAGCTTGCGCAGCTCGGTAACGGTCTTGCGCGGGATGATGACGCCGGGCATGCCCGCCGCGCCCTGCGGCAGCGGCTCCTCGACGCGGGCGAGGCGGTGGCCGTCAGTCGCCACGGTGCGCAGCACGGGTCCGGCCCCGCCCTCGGCGGCATGCAGAAAGATGCCGTTGAGGTAGTAGCGGGTCTCCTCGGTGGAGATGGCGAATTTGGTACGGTCGATCAGCCCGCGCAGCTCCTGCGCGGAGAGCACGAAATGGTGGCTGAGCTTGCCGGCATCGAGCTTGGGGAATTCATCGACGCTGAGCGCCACGAGCGAGGTGGCATAGCGCCCGGCGCGCAGGGCGAGCTGCGCATCGCCGCCGGGATGGTCCAGCTCGATCTCCGCATTGTCCGGCTGGCGGCGCACAATTTCATACAGGGTGGCGGCGGGAACGGTGATGGCGCCGTTGCGCGTGGTCTGGGCGGTGACCTCCTCGACCAGCGAGATTTCCAGATCGGTCGCCGCGATGCTCAATTTGCCGTCACGCACCGCCAGCAGCACGTTGGCCAGAATGGGAATGGTGTTCCGCTTTTCAACCACGTTCTGCACATGTGCCAGCGACTTCATCAGCGTTGCGCGGTCGGCCTTGAACTTCATGATACCCTTCCAGACGGCAAATCGGATTTTTTTACCCGGTTATCGAGACCGATTCGCGTTTTACCGTAGCAAGGGTTGTGGGGATAGGGAAGGCACCGGTTTTGGCCGCGCGGCGCGCTTTTGGCGTGGGCGCCCTGCCCTAGTTTTCCAGCATCCGGCGCAGCAATTCCACATCCTCGCCAAAGGCCGCGTCCTGGCTGATCAGCTCGCTGACGCGCGAGACCGCATGCATCACCGTGGTATGGTCCCGGTCGCCGAAATGGCGGCCGATATCAGGCAGGGATTTGCTGGTGAGCTGCTTGGCCAGATACATCGCCACCTGGCGCGGCCGGGCGATGTTGCGCGCCCGCCTGGCGGAGGACATCTCGGCGATGCGGATATTGTAATGATCCGCGACCTTTTTCTGGATTTCCTGAATCGAGACCTTGCGGTCATGCGCCTTCAGCACATCGTGCAGCACCTCATGCGCGGCTTCGAGCGTGATCTGGCGGTTGAACAGATTGGCATGGGCCACCAGCCGGTTGAGCGCCCCCTCCAGCTCGCGCACGTTGGAGGTGATCTTGCGCGCGAGGAACTCCAGCACCTTGCCCGGCACATCCACGCCCGCGCGCTCGGCCTTGGTCTCCAGGATGGAAATGCGAAGCTCGAAGGTGGTGGCGTGAAGATCGGCCACCATGCCGCAGCCGAGGCGGGTGCGCAGCCGGTCATCGAGGCCGGAGAGATCCGACGGCGACTTATCCGCCGAGACGACGATCTGCTTGCCGGCATCAACCAGGGCGTTGAAGGTGTGGAAAAATTCTTCCTGCGTGTTGTCCTTGCCGATGAGGAATTGCAGGTCGTCGATCATCAACACATCGACGCCGCGCAGCTCGTTCTTGAACTCGAGCGTGGATTGCGAGCGCAGCGCGTTGATGAAGCGGTACATGAATTTTTCCGCTGACATATAGGCAACGGAAACCTGCCCGCCGCCCCGGCGCTGGGTGGAAAGCTCCCAGGCGATGGCGTGCATCAGATGCGTCTTGCCAAGCCCGACGCCGCCATAGAGAAACAGCGGGTTGAACCCGGCGGTGGCCGGCGATTCCGCGACCCGGCGCGCGCAGGCATAGGCGAATTCGTTGGGCTTGCCGACGACGAACGTATCGAAGGTGAAGCGCTGGTCGAGCGGGGCGACGACATCGGCGCGCGCCGCCGCCGGGGCGGGCGCCGCCGGCACGGCTTCCACCGGCACGGGCTCGGCCAGGTTGGGCGCGGTGCCGCCGCCGGGCTGGGAGCGGATATCCACACTGCGGATGGCCGGGTTCTCGGCCTGCCAAAGGCTGGTCACCAGCTCGCCATATTCCTTTTTCACCCAGTCGCGCAGAAACCGCGTGGGCAGCACCAGGGTGACCTCATCGCCATCGACGCTGGCCAGCGCCACCTGCTTGAGCCATGTGCGGTACTCAACCTCGCCAACCTCAGCCTGCAGACGGGCGCGCACGCGCCCCCACTGCTCGGTGAGGCCGGCCTCGCCCTGACGCGGCGACGAAGATTTCAGCACGACGTCGCCATCACGCATGGAACCGACCTCCAGGCTCATTCCCAATTTCCGCTCCACCCTGCCAACGCCGCCCCACGGGCAGCCACAGGTTGAAAAACACCTGATCCCGCCACCACATTCCCAGAATTGAGACAGTCGCCACCGCGTTTGTAAGCGCTGGAACTTAGGTCAAAAGAGGGCGGGTACGCAAGCGCTCGATTCGTTTGCCGCACCGGCCAAACCTCTGAAACCGCAAGGTTTAGCTGTAAAAACAAGGAGTTCTAAATTTCCAAGATTCTTAAAGAGGCGTTTACGTTTTGACATCAAAACGTATTTGACAAGCACAAAAATAATGCCGGCGTCAAGCTCATTTTACAATGAGATTACACCGGCACCGGAATATCTTAAAAATAGGACAGCGCTTCCCGCCATCCCATTATTTGCTCAGGCCGCGGAAACCGCCTTAACCCGGGCCGAAAGACGGGAGATTTTGCGCGAGACGGTGTTGGCCTTCAACACCCCCTTGCCGGCGGCGCGCTGCAGCTCGGGCTGGGCGGCGCGCAAGGCGGCCAGCGCCGCTTCCTTGTTGCCGGAGGCGACGGCTTCTTCAACCTTACGGATGGCGCCATGCACGCGCGACTTGCGGGCCTTGTTGCGCGCGGTGCGCGTGGCGGTTTGGCGAATGCGTTTTTGGGCAGATGCGATATTGGCCATGATGTCCGAAGGAAAAAGGTGTGTTCAACGAAGCGCGCGGTCTAGACCGGGGCGCAGGCCGCGTCAAGTAAAGAAGTGCGCCGGGCCGGGCGGCGCCTATTCGCGTATCACCCAATGCTTGCGCATGGGTTCGCTAACCTCCCAGGTGCCGGTGAAGCCGGGCTCGATGACGAAGGAGTCACCCGGGCCGGCGGTAATGCTGGTGCCATCGTCGCCGGTGATGACGCAGCGGCCCGAGATGACCAGAACATACTCCCACTCCGCATAGGCGATGCGCCATTTGCCGGCGGTGGCTTCCCACTCCCCGGCGCTCAACCGCGCCGCCGGGTTGTCATAATGCACCCAGGTGCGGGTTTGCGGCAGGCCGGCCAGGCGCTTCTCCGCCGGCACCGGCTCCCACGCCGCCTCGCCCGCCTTGGGCAGCTTGGTCAGGCGGCTCATTGCGAGGGTGCCTGGCCAAGCGCCGCCGGGCCAGCGCCTGGCAGATAGTCCGGCACCGCCGCATTGCTGTTGACCGGGCCGCCCGCCGGCGCGGCCGGCTGGGTCTGGTTATCCGTCCCCGCCACGGGGATCGGCGTGAGCGGCGTGGACTGGATGGCGCCGACCGCGCCAGCCGCCCCCGCCGCCAGCGGCGCGCTGGCCGGCGTGCCGGACCATGAAAGCCAGCTGCCGAGATTATGCTGCAGCTGGTATTGCAGCTGAACGTTCATATCCTCCATCAGCCGCTTCGTGAGATCATAGAGCGCCGCCTGCACGTCATTTTGCGAGGCGTCGGAATCCGGCGCGGTCTGGCTGGCCGAGACGGTGGCCTCCGCATAGCCGGTGGAGCGGCCATCCGGGCTGGAGACGCTGACATCAACGGTCATGGTGCCGGTCAGGTTGCCGTTCACCTCGTCAATCGAGGCGGTCTGGATGGCGATGTTGGCCGTGCCCGGCGCGCCGGAGGCGACGATGCGGCGGTTGAGCATGTTTTGCAGCGTGGTGATGGGCGAGGCCGGGTCCTCGCCGATCAGCGTCGCCTGGCTGGGCGTCGGCACATAATTATTCACCACGTTCAGGCTGCCCACCTTGAGGATCAGCGGCGGCAGGTAGGAATAGTCGAGCGGCCGGAAGGTCTGCAACGGCGGGGGCGCGCTGCATGCCGCCAGGGCGAGCAGCGCGAACGCAGAAAACTGCCAGTGTTTCATGCGGGTGCTCCAGGTTTTCCGGTCACGCCATCGCGCGGAAAATGAAAGTCATAATTGCAGAATTCGCAGGTCATCACGATATCACCGTCAACCGCCATGTGGTCCAGGTCATCGGTGGAAAACCCCTCCAATATGCCGCCCAGCTTGGCCCGCGAGCAGCGGCAGCCAAAGCGCAGCGGCCGGGGGCGCCCGGCGGCCACGCCCTCGCCATGGAACAGCCGGTAGAGCAGGCGCTCAGGCGGCAGGCTGTCATCCAGCAATTCCTCCGGCGTTATGGTGTCCGCCAGAATGACGGCGGTGCGCCACGCCTCGGCCTGCGCCTCGGCGGAGTCGCCCGGCGCCGCGGTGCCGCCCACGGCGACGCGCTCCACCACCAGCGCGGAGGCGCGCCAGCCGGCCGCCATGTCGCCAGCGGCAAGATACACATTGCAGGGAAACTGCTCGGAACGCTCAAAATAATGCCCCGCCATGCGCGCCAGCGTGTCGCCCTCCAGCGAGACGATGCCCTGCTGCGGGTCGCGGTCCAGCCCCTGGTCCACGGTGAAGGCGAGATAGCCCGCGCCCAGCAATTGCTTGGCGGTGGCCTCGGGCGGCAGCACCGCCTCCTTGTCCAGCCGGGCATAACCGCGCAGGGCGCCCGCCTCGGTGCAATCGGCCACCAGCAGAGACACCGGGCCATCGCCGCGCGCCTGCACACTGAACGAGCCGGTGAATTTGAGCGCGCTGGCCAGCGCCGCGGCCAGGGCCAGGGCCTCGCCCATCAGCTTGCGCACCGGCGCCGGATGCTCATGGCGGGTGAGCAGCGTGTTGGCCAGCGGCCCCAGGCGCACCAGCCGCCCGCGCACCGGCTGACCGGGAAGATAAAATGGTGTAACACCACGCGGCACGGCCAGGTCGGGTACGTCCGGGCGGGTGGAATCTAGAAAAGCCGGAATATCTGTCATCACATGGAGGATAACTACGTTTTATCGGCGTTGCCATACACCTTCGTCCGGGTTAGCGGTTTCTCATGAACAAGACTGAGCCGGCAGGCGATCTGGGTGCCTATGTGAAACGCTTCTCACGCGCCAGCGTGCTGGTGGTGGGCGACGCCATGCTGGACCGTTATGTCTACGGCGAGGTCACGCGCGTCAGCCCCGAAGCGCCGGTGCCGATCCTCACCGTCACCCGCGAGGTGGCGATGCCCGGCGGCGCGGGCAATGTGGTGCGCAACCTCATCGCGCTGGACGCCTCGGCGGCCTTCGTCTCCGTGGTGGGCGACGATGGGGCGGGATCAGACCTGACCGGGCTGATCGGCGGGCAGGAGCGCGTGGAGCCCTGGCTGCTGGTGCAAGGCGGGCGCACGACAACGCTGAAAACCCGCTATATCGCCCAGGGGCAGCACCTCATCCGCGCTGACCGCGAGGAAACCATGGCGCTGCCCGCGCGCCTGGCCGAGCGGCTGGTGCGCATCGCGCTCGACGCCATGGCGGCAACCACCGTCACCATCCTGTCTGACTATCGCAAGGGCGTGCTGAGCCCCGAGGTCACCGCGCAACTGATATCGGGCGCGAAACACC
>JAKBAQ010000033.1 GCA_021808985.1 Pseudomonadota bacterium | reverse complement strand
GAGCATCAGGGGAGATTTCCCCAACCCCAAGGGCTGTTCCCCGCTCACGCCAGGGCCTCCGCCAATAATTCCCCGGCATCTTCAAGGTGTCTCAGATGCCCGCGAATTTTCGCGGCTTCCTGTGCAACATACTCATCATAACGCCGCCGCCACCCGCTGCTTTGGCCGCCGCCGCCGCGCGCTTCCAGCGCCCTGGCGTATAATGCTTCAAAATACCGCAGATTCGCGCGCAAATCGCGGTATCGCGGCTCGCTGAATATGCGGGTGAAGCGCCGCCGGTAAGGCCCCCAAAACGGATTATCATAAAAAATCAGCCGCAGACGGTCGATGTCATAAACATCATTATCCGCCACCGCCGGTGCTGCGATCGTCAAGCCCCCCGCCGCCGCCGGCAGCGCCCCGGTCGCCAAAAAGGCCCGCCGCGTCGGCGCATCAGCATAAATCGCCGCGGGATTCTGGATCGGCAGATCATTCACGCGCAGCGCGAGATCCACCAGCTCGTTCTTTGGTACGGGAAAATTGAACGCCGCGCGCGCGAAGAACTGCCCTGTCGGCCAAGGCGCCCATATCCCCGCCGCCGCCAGCGCATTATGCGCCACATGGCCGCAATTATCGTTGAACAGCTTCCACTGATACACCCGCGCGCCCTCCCGGTAAGGCGCATTGAGCTCATTGAGAAAATTGACGACCGCCGCCATCCTCACCCGGTCCAGCGGCACCCGCGCGCGAAAAATATCGCGGCCGAACCGGGCCGCATAATCGGTCGCGACGGAGATTTCATACATGTAATCCCGCTCCGCCATGCCGCTTGGCTTGCCGCGGAACAAATGGTCGTGGAATTCCACACCATCGAGCACGCCCATCGCCTTGGCATGGTGCTGCGTCCGCTCATAGCTCTCGCGCGTCAGCCGCTCGCCCGGCGCCAGCGCGCCCCGCCACAAAAAATCCCGCCCCTCCGTGGCCACCCAGTTGGCGTTTTTGTAGTGTGAATTCACGCTGATGCCGACACCATGCGCCCCTGGCGCGGTCTCCGGCGCGCAGAGTTCCAGCACCGGGTATCCCTGCCCGCGGTCCAGCCGCACGCCGTTCAGGTAAAGCAGGGAATGCCCGCCCATGCCGCTGCGCAACGGTATGCCAAAACCCGGCTTCTTGCGCAGTTCAGAGAGCGCGCACAGCTCGGCGTAATATGGGTAGAACCGTTCATAGGCCCCGCCATCCGTGCCGTTCATGGCGCAATTTCGATCATTGCCATCATCGCCCATGCCCCCACGGCCATCCCTTTCCGTCCGGCCATCTTAATTCACCGGCCGCCGCATCGTCCAGTTTCGCCCCGCGCGGCGTCAAGCGGCAAGGTGTTGAGCAAAAGCCGCCAAAGCCTGCGCCAGGTATCCCACTCATGCCCCCCCTCAGTGCTGATCACGCGCGCCGAGGGCAGCGCGTCCGCGAGCAGCCGGTGCCCCGTCGCAAACCGGTCCTCGCGCCCATATCCAAGATAAAGCGCGGGCGAGGCCGCTTCCTGGATGAGAAAATCCCGCAACCATATCAGCATCCGCTGCTCCTGCGGCGTCGCGGCGGACTGTGCGGGTGCCCACGCCCTCAACCCGCCAGCCCGGCCCAGCTCGGCAACGGTGCCTTTGGTGCCCAAAAACGGCGCCAGCAGCACAATGCCCTCCACGTCACCCGCATACGCGGCCGCATAGAGCAGCGCCCCCATGCAGCCCAGCGAAATGCCAAGCAGCCAAACCCGCGCATACCCCTCCGCGCGCGCCGGTTCAATCACGTCGCAATGCAACGCGGCGGCGACATCCCCATCAAGATAAAGCCCCAGATCAGGCTGCGCGACGCAAACATCCACGGCCAGCCCGCGCGCATGCACGGCCTCGGCCATGCCGTGCTCCACGAATTCATTGGCATGGCTGCCAGCCCCCGGCAGCATCACCAGCAGCACCCGCTCTCCCCCCGCGCCCGGCGCCTTGTGATACTGCCGGCTGATCACGCGTCCCGCCCCGGCTTCAGCAGCGCGGCGCAAACGAGGCTCAGAAAGGTGCCCACGGCAACCGTCCTGCCAATATCATGCAGCACCGGAATGCTCGACCAAGCCATCAACCCATAGGCTGACACGGTGCAGAGATTCGCCAGCACGATGGAGGCGACCGACCGGCGCCATCTCTCGGCGTCAGGCGCCGCACGTTCAAAGAACAGGCAGTAATTGGAGCCGACCGCGACAATCAGCAGAAATCCGACAACCATGAAAATCGAGACCTTGGCGCCCCCCAGCGTCAGCAGGGCCGCGGTCATGGTCACGGCGGCGGCAAGCGGCGCCGCCACGCTGATCACACGCGCCGGAGAGCGCAACCCGGCGAGCAGGAGCAACAAAATGGCGAGGCTGCCGGTGACGGCAAGCAGCACGGCCTCATGCTGGAACGTATGCAGCAGCTGGTCCGCCTCATGGTTCAGGTCAACAAACCTCACCCCCGGCAAACCCGCCGGGGCAATCGCCCCGGCCACACTGGCAGGATCAGCGACATCGCGCAGCGGCGCCATCACAACCCAGCCATCGCCCCGGCGGGCCAGCATGGTGCCAATTTGCAGCGCCAATGAAGGCGGCAGGCTGCTGGCGGTCAGTAGCGGCGCGGCCTTCGCCGCCGCCACGTCACGCAGAAACGGCGCAAACGCATCCGCGCGGAACGGCAGGCCAGCCTGCGCCTGGGCCAGGCGGGCGCGCAGCACGGCGTCATCGGGCAGCGCCGCCTGCCTGGCCCGCTGTGTTTTCAAACTGGGCAAAATCATGCTCGGCACGTCGAACCCGCCAAGCCGCCCCTCCGCCACCAGGCCGTTCAGCCGTGCCGCCAGCGCCTCGCTTTCCTCCAGCGCCTGCTCCTCGTCATCAGCCCTGAACACCGCGAAATAGCGGATATCCGGCACACCCAGATCATGCCGGAGCATCTGGTCCAGCGCCTGGTCCCGGGCTGGAATTGGGCTCAGATTTTCCAGATTATGGTCCCAAAGCCCGCCGCGATGCATCGCCAGCGCGGCGATGGCAGCCAGCACCCCCGCCGCGACGAGCCAGCGCAGCCGCCCTCGCCGCCGCATCGCCGCCCGCAACGGGCGCGAGATGGCCTCCACCCCCGGTGCCACAAAATCCCGCGGCACCAGATGCGGCAGAACGAAGCGTGTCACCCCGGCCGCGACAATCAGCCCCGAGATCGAGAACAACCCCAGCTGCGCGAAGCCGGTGAAGCTTGAGAACAGCATGGCGCTGAACCCCACGGCCGAGGTCAGCACGCCCAGGCGCAGGGTCGGCCATATGCGCGCGAGCGTGTCGCTGGCCGTATCGCCGCGCGCCGTCTGGGTGAACAGATAGATCGTATAGTCAATCGACTCGCCAATCAGCGTCACCCCAAATCCGAGCGTAATGCCATGCACGAACCCAAACCTGAGCGACACGGCGGCAATCGCCGCGAGCGCGCCGCTGGCGATGGGCAGAATGCCCAGCAACAGAACCCGCGGCGAGCGGTAGGCGAAGCCCAGCAGGCTGATGGCGCCGGCGATGGCCAGCAGTGACAGCCTGGTAACATCCCGCTTGGTCGTATCCCGGATATGAACGGCGAACACACCCGGCCCGCTCTCCAGCAGGCGCATCCCCCCCGCGCCGGGGAGCGTGCGGCGTACCTGGCTGAAATCATGGCCGATCACCCGCATCGCCTGCTGCTGCGCGTCGAGGTCAAACCCCGGCGCGCTGGTATGCGCCAGCAGCAGCGCCCGCGTGCCATCGGCTGAAAACCATACCCCGTCGATGCTGGCCGGCCCGCCGGCCTGGCTGAACTGGCGCATGAGCGCCAGCGCCTCCCCGGTCGGGTCCGCCGGCAGGGTCTGCTGCATCATCCCGCCAAAATCCGAGCCGAGCAGCCCGAGATCGTTCAGCAGCGCCGCATGCAGCCCCTCCACGGTGAAACGGCCCGCCGTCACATCCGGGCTGAGCAGATAGCGGTTGGCCCAGACAAATTCCTCCCCTCCGGCGAAGGATTTGCTGTCGCCATTGCTGACATCGATGAACGCCTGCCGCTCGCGCAGCCGCGCGGCGAAATCCTCGCTCGCCGCCGCCAGCACGCGCACCGGCGCGCCGGTGAGCGCCAGCACGATCATATGCGACGCCGCGCCGCGATTCGCCTGCGCGGTCAGAACCTGCTGCGCCATTGACGCCGAATGCGGCAGGAACGCCCCCATATCCGTGCGGAACCGGGTCCGCGCGATAACACCGGCACAGGCGATCAGCATAACCAGCCAGAGGCCGATCACCAGGCGCTTATCGCGCATTGCTCACGGTTTCGCTGATGCTCATTTCCGAATGGTCGCCATCGCCGCTCGCGGTATCCAACTCCTCAAGCCGGTCCCCCGCGCCGCGAATCACGATCCATCTGATCATGCGCGCGGCCTGCGGATTCTTGGGCCGCAGCAAAAGCTGCCAATTCCCCGCCTCACCGCTGAGCCGCACGCTATAAAACCGCTCCAGCGCGGGCAGGTCGCCCGCGAGCGTGGCGCGTATTCCCTCAACCAGCCCGCCGATGCGCGGATCGGCGTTCAGCGAAAAATGCTGGGTTTGCCCATCCGGCCCACCGCTGAACGTGACAAGCCCATGGTCGAGAATGAAGGACTCCGGCACCGGCGCCACCGTCGTCTTGCGTAAATAATCCGGCGCGGCATAGCTCAGAGACCCCGCCGTCACCAGCGGCGTGCTGAGCATCCGCATGGTCTTGCGCTCGGTAAAACTGGCGGAGGCCGCGCGCACCGTGGCCATCTCCCGCATCAGTGGCGCCAGCCCCCAGTTCGCGGCGGCGGGCTGCGCCAGCGCGCCGCCCGCGCTGGCGGCCAGCAGGGCGAGCAGCCAGGCCATCCGCCGGATCATCCGCATCTCACGCCCAAAAATCGTAGAAGTTGAACCAGTTCAGCGGCGCCTCCCGGCAATGCTGCTCAAGCCGGGCGACATATCGGCCCATGATGCCCTCAAGCCACGCCTCGCCGTCCTTTGGCCGCGCTTCCGGGGCCTCGGCCAGGGTCTCGAAAAACACGTCATACGTGTTGCCGCCTCGGTAAACGCCGGTCATCATCACAACCGGGCATTGCAGCAGCATGGCCACGCGGAACGGCCCCTGCGGAAATTTGGCCGGCGCGCCCAGGAACGGATAACTCACCATGTCCCGGCCATTGATATTGCGGTCCGCGAGCACGCCGATGAAATGCCCCTGCCGCAGCCGCTCCGCCACCGCGATCAATGAATCCAGCCGCCCCAGGCCGATAACCTCCGCCGCCAGCCGTGGATTGATGGCCGCCAGCGCCGCGCGGATTTTCCGCGCGTTTTCCTCATACATGAGCAGGCTGATCGGCAAGTCCGCCTGGTTGCGGCCAACCGCGCGCGCCACCTCGAAACTGCCGAAATGCGCCCCCATCAGAATACACCCCCCGCCGCGCTGTTCGATCGCGCGGACGATCTCCTCGCCATGGACGCGGATATCGAAATGGCCGAGCTGTTCGTTGAGCAGGAACACCCGGTCGAGCAGGCAGGACGCGAAGGTCAAGAAATGCGAAAAAATATCAGCCAGCCGCGGCTTGCGGCCAAGCACCCGGGCCAGATACGCCCGCGAGCCGCGCACCGCCGCGGGCGAGGAGGCGAGGAAGAAGAAGCAGATCGGATAAAGAAACAGCCTGGCCGCCCGCCGGTTGAGCCGCAGCGCGATCCACACCCCCAGCTTGATCGCCGGCAAAGACCCCCGTTCCCGCCGGGCCACCCATTCCTGGGCAAGCAGTTTCGGGGTCATGGCCGGCAAATCTCGAGAGTGCCCGTCAGCGCCAAACCGCCATCACCGGCCAGCCGCCCCTCGAACCTGATCACCCCGCTGGCCAGCGCCCGCCAGCGCAAGTCCAGCTTTTCACCTGGGCGGAGCGGATGCAGAAATTTCACCGACCGGATGACAACACCGCCATCCGCCGCTCCCTGCCCAACGGCCGCCACCACGCAATCGAGCAGCAACGCCCCCGGCACGATCGGATTGCCCGGAAAATGCCCCGCCAGCGCCGGATGCTCCCCGCCAAAGCACAGTTCCATCGCCTGCCACACGCTCAAGCGCCCTGCCTCCGGCCCGCAAGCCGCAACAGCGCCTCGCGCGGCAGCTTGCCAAGCTCGTTGCGCGGCAAGGCATCGGCGAACATCAGCGGGCGCGGCAGAAACGCCGTGTCGATCCGCTCACGCAGCGCCTGCAAAATCGTCTCGGGCCGCAGCCCCGGCGCCACCACCAGCGCCATCAGCCGCGCGACCAGCTGCCCATCCGCATCCCCCATGAAAAATACGCCATCCACCACCCCCGGGATGCTTTGCAGCTGATGGTTGAGATGCGCGAGGGAGGTGCGCTTGCCCGCCACGTCTATGAGATCCGCCGCGCGCCCGCCCAGCAGAAACGTCCCGGCGCCGGTCAGCTCTATCACATCCTGCAGCGGCGCCACCCCCTCCACCGCGCCACCGCTGGCCCACGTGCCGCGTTCGTCCTGGCGCAGCTCCACGCCATCCAGGCATTGCCACCCTGTTTCCCGCGCGCTGCGCCGGGTGGCCACTTGCCCGGCCTCCGTGCAGCCGTAAATCTCTATGAGCGGCCCGCCGAAACAGGCCTCCGCCGCCGCCGCGAGCGATGCCGGCAGCGGCGCCGTCGCCGAGAGAATCAGCTCGGCGCGCGGCATCCCGCCCGGCTCGGCCACGAGGGCGCGCAGATGCACCGGCGTGGTGACCAGAATGCGCGGCCCATCCGCCCGTTCCAGCGCCGCGCGGATATCAGCCGGATAAAGCGGCCAGCCAGCGTCAATCCGCAGGCCATGCTGCAGTCCGAGCAGGATCGTAGATTCCAGCCCATAGCTGTGCTGGTGCGGCACGGTGCCGATAACCGTGGCCCCCCGCAGCCGCGCGAGCCCAAGCCGCTCACCGGCGGCCCGGGCGCTATGCACCAGCGTCGACCAGGATTTCCCCACCGGCTTCGGCTTGCCGGTCGAGCCGGAGGTGAACAAAATCAGCGCCTGCTGGTCGCCCGGCACCGCCGCCATGTCCGCCGCCCCGCCGTCCTCATCCATCCTGTCGGGGTAGGTGAAACTTTTAATCGGCGGCGGCGCGGTGTCGGTAAGCGCGTACAAATCCGGATAATCCTCCGCCAGCGCCCGCAACAGGCCGGGCGCGATGCCCGGCGGCATCAGGCTTATCTGCCGCCGCCGCAGCGCCGCGGCCAGCCCGACCATGAAGCGGTAGCGGTCCGTGCAGAGATTGAGGATATACGCATGCGCGGGCAGCCTGGCCGCGAGGGCGGCAGCATCCCGCTGGAACTCCGCCAGCCGGATCGGCCTTCCCCCCCGCACCGCGACGATATCATCCCCCTCCGCATGCCGGGCGATGGCATGGCCGTTTGCATCGGCCAGCGGCAAGCTGCGGTCCACGCGCGAATCAGTCCGGCCGCGCGGCATCGGAGAGAGCCGGCCAAGCGCCAAAATGCGCTCTGGAGTTGGCGACCATGTCCACAATCATGGCGAGCGAATGCCGGGGCGGATTGCGCAGGCAGCGGAGCCGGCACGCATACTCCACCGCGAACATCGCCACGACCAGCGGAATATCGAGGATATTGACAAATACCGACCACACGACCAGCGGCGCGAAGCAGAACAGGGTGACCGACAAAGTGAGCTGCGCCGCGAAAAAGCAGCACCAGGCGAAGGTAACCCGGCGCGTGTAAAGCGCCAGCTCGTCGGAAACATCGCCCTGCAGCCTGCGCGCCATGCTGGTGATCAGCGCCTCGCGGCCCGGGCGCAGCGTCAGCCCGAAGGTCAGCAGCAGGCTGCTGTAAAGCCCCCAATGCGTGAGCGCCGAGATGGCGATGCAGCCGAACTTGACCAATCCCCCGAGCCCGAGCGCCAATGTCAGGCGGATATGGTTGGTCTCGACGATCGCCAGATGAAACGACGCCGAGGCGAGACACAACCCCAGTACCGCCGAAAGAGGCGTGCGCGCGGCGGTCAGGGCACGCATTTAAGGCTCTCGATGGCTCTGGATATACGCATTGAGGCTGCGCAGCGAGCTGAATATCCGCACATTATGCTCATCATCCGCCCGCAGCTTCACGCCGAACCGCTGTGAGACGACAAGCGAGATCTCAAGCATGTCAATCGAATCCAGGCCCAGGCCTTCGTCATAGAGGGGCATTTCCGGGTCGATCGTCTCCGCCGTCACCTCAAGGTTGAGGGTCTCGACAAGCAGGCGCGCAAGTTCGGCTTCCTGAGGGGTCTGGGTCGTGTGGCTGGCCTTCATGAGGCTATCTGCGGCGGTGAGGTTGGTCCAGTCAAGCTGGAACGGGTTGCGTGTACAAGAAATCACCCCCCGGCGGCGCATGGAGGGAAAATATTAAATGGCTGCCGGAATTTCCTCCCCGCCCGCCGGCTCGTTCTGCAGGCTGGTCACATAACGGTGGACAAACTGCGCAACCTCCGCCACCGCCGCCTCCCGGGTCAAAAAATCAGGACGCTCATCCAGATACTGGCCAACCGCGCTGATCACGGTCTTCTCGATGAAATAGCATTTCCGCGAAATGGCGAGCGGGTCGGCGGCGCTGAAATGCTGCTGGATGAACATGTAATGCGCATGGTGGATCAGGCGGTCGAAGGAAATCGGCTCCGCCGCCTCCCGCAGTTCGGGCACTTCATTCAATATCTGGAACAGCGCGTAGCGGTCTTTCTCGGCCACGTCGAAGAGCAGATGCATATGCGTGCGGATGGCGGTCTCCAGCGGCAACCCCATCAGCTCTATGGCCTGGCGCTTCACCGCCAGCGCGGCCCGCGAGCTGGCGGCCTCGTAAATCGCCAGGGCGATGGACTCCCGGTTCGCGAAATACTGATAAATCGAGCCGATGCTCACATTGGCGCTCTCGGCAATCCGGTTCGTGCTCACATAGGCATAGCCATCCTGCTGGAACAGCTCGGTGGCCGTGGCGAGGATCCGGTTCACCACAATCTGCGAGCGTTTCTGGCGCGGCCGTTTGCGGGCGGCAAAACGGGGAGAAAAAACGGTAGGAGGCATCGCCGGCAATCCTGGTCTAAAAATAAGAGTGTTATACGAGTATAAGCTCATATAATAGGGCAACCCAAGACACAACACCACCGCCGCCCCGCTGGGGGCGATGCGTGCAGGGGATCAACCATGGATACCGTCATGCAGAGTTCAGGACTTTTGGATACACCGCTAGACCGGCTGGACGTCTCCCAGCATCATCTGTTCCGCACCGGCGAGGTGCTGCCCCTGTTCGCGCGCCTGCGCCGGGAAGACCCGGTGCATTACTGCGCCCAGAGCCGCAACGGCCCCTACTGGTCGGTGACCAAGCATGAGGACATCATGAAGGTCGACACCAACCCCCAGATCTTCTCCTCCTCCTGGGAAAATGGCGGCATCGTCCTGGATGACGCGCAAGCCGTCCCGCCGGTGAAGGATTTCGTGATCTCCGCCTTCATCGCGCTCGACGAACCCCGCCACGGCGTATACCGCCGCGCCGTGCAGCCCATCGTTTCCGCTGACAGCCTGCGCACCCTCGAAGAGCAGGTCCGCACCCGCACCCGCAAAGTCCTCGACAGCCTGCCCCGCAACCAGGACTTCAACTGGGTCGACCTGGTTTCGGTCGAGCTGACCACCCTGCTGCTGGCCACCTTGTTCGACGTCCCGGTCGAGGACCGCCACCTGCTGCGCGAATGGTCCGACGTCACGGCGACGCTCGAAGGCATGGACGGCTTCATCGGCCATGAGAACCGCATCGCGAAGCTCACCGAATGTCTTCATTATTTCACGAAACTATGGAATGAGCGCATCAACGCCCCGCCGAAATTCGATCTGGTGTCGATGCTGGCGCACGACCCCAACACCCGCCACATGACCCCGATCGACTATCTGAGCCAGGTCCTGGTGCTGATCGTCGGCGGCAACGACACCACCCGCAACACGATGTCGGCGACGATCAACGCGATCAACCAGTTCCCCGATGAATACCGCAAGGTCCGCGAGAACCGGAAGCTTATCCCCGCCATGGTCGATGAGATCATCCGCTGGCAAACCCCGCTTCCCCACATGCGCCGCACCGCGATGGCCGATTTCCAGCTGCGCGACAAGCTGATCCGCAAGGGCGACAAGGTGGCGATGTGGTACTATTCCGGCAACCGCGACGAGGATGTCTTCCCCGATGGCGACACCGTCAACGTCAACCGGCCCAACGTCGCCCGGCAGCTTTCGTTCGGCTTTGGCATCCATCGCTGCATGGGCATGAACATCGCCAAGCTGCAACTGCGGATTCTCTGGGAGGAGATGCTGGACCGTTTCGAATTCGTGGAAATGGTCAAACCGCCGCTGCGCACCATGTCCAACCAGATCAACGGCTATACCGAGGTGATGACGCGCATCAGCGCCTGACCCCCCTCCGCCCCGGCGGATATTCCAAACATGAAATATGATGACGAATGGATTGCAAATGGTAAAAATCACTTTTGTTGACAATGGCGGCGCGCATCAGATCGTGGAGGCCGAGCCCGGCCAGTCCCTCATGCGCGCGGCGGTCGATCACGGCGTGAGCGGCATCAGCGCCGATTGCGGCGGTGCCTGCGCCTGCGCCACCTGCCAGGTTTATATCGAGGATGACTGGTTCCCAAAAACCGGTGCGCCGGCGGCCGATGAGCTGGAGATGCTGGGCTTCACCAACAGCGTGCGCGCCAATTCGCGGCTGTCATGCCGCGTCACCCTCGCCCCGGCGCTGGACGGCATGGTCGTCACCACCCCTGAACACCAGACCTGATGCCACACGGCCCGCGCCGCACGGGTCAATCGTTTCATTCGATAGTGTTGACGAATAAAATCAATTTCCTAAATGGCGGAATTGGGCCTAGATAGGCCGGCGTTAACACCATTCGCAGGAGCGAAAAAATATGTCGTTGATCAATACCGTCGTCAAACCCTTCTCGGCCCAGGCGTTCAAGAGCGGCAAGTTCGTCCCCGTCACCGATTCCGACCTCAAGGGCAAGTGGTCCGTCGTGTTCTTCTATCCGGCGGATTTCACCTTCGTCTGCCCGACCGAGCTGGAAGACCTCGCCGACAACTACGCTGAATTCCAGAAGCTGGGCGTCGAGATTTACGCGGTTTCCACCGACACGCATTTCTCCCACAAGGCCTGGCACGACACCTCCGCCGCCGTGAAGAAGATCGACTATTTCATGGTCGGCGACCCGACGCACGCCATCTGCCGCAATTTCGAGGTTCTGATCGAAGGCGCCGGCCTGGCTGACCGCGGCACCTTCGTGATCGATCCGGAAGGCAAGATCCAGATCGTCGAGATCAACGCCGGCGGCATCGGCCGTGACGCCTCCGAGCTGCTGCGCAAGGTCAAGGCCGCGCAGTATGTCGCCTCGCACCCCGGCGAAGTCTGCCCGGCGCATTGGCACGAGGGCGACGCCACGCTGGCCCCCTCGCTCGACCTCGTCGGCAAAATCTAACCGTCAAAAGCTCCACCGCCGCGAGCCGGCGGTGGAGCTCCCCTTTCGCCTGCAACAGCCTTCCCACCCCGCCAGAGGCGCTGGCCCCGCGGGCCGGAACGCGGATTTTCCCATTGGAGCGGTTTATGTTGGACAACAGCCTTAAAGGCCAGTTGAAGGCCTATCTTGAGCGCGTCACGCTGCCGGTTGAGCTGGTGGCCGCGCTGGATGAGAGCGCCAAATCCCAGGAGCTTCGCGCCCTGCTGCAGGATGTGGCCGCCCAGTCCGGCAAGATCACCCTGAAGTTTGACGGCCAGAACCCCCGCATCCCCTCCTTCGCCATCAACCGCCTCGGCAGCGATGTCAGCGTGCGCTTCGCCGGGCTGCCGATGGGGCATGAATTCACCTCCCTGGTGCTGGCCCTCCTTCAGGTCGGCGGCCATCCGCCAAAAATCGCACCCGAGACCATCGCCCAGATCCAGGCGCTGCCCGGCGAATATCATTTCGAGACCTATTTCTCCCAGTCCTGCCAGCTTTGCCCGGATGTGGTGCAGGCGCTCAACCTGCTCAGCGTCATCAACCCGCGCATCACCCACGTCGCCATTGACGGCGCCCTGTTCCAGGCCGAGGTCGAGGCCCGCAAGGTAATGGCGGTGCCCACCGTGCTGCTCAACGGCGCGGAGTTCAGCCAGGGCCGTGTCACCCTGGAGGAAATCCTCGCCAAGCTCGACACCGGCGCCGCCGAACGGGAAACCGCCGCCCTCGCCGCCCGCCCGGCCTATGACGTGCTGATCACCGGCGGCGGCCCGGCGGGCGCGGCTGCCGCGGTCTACGCGGCGCGCAAGGGCATCCGCACCGGCATCCTGGCCGAGCGTTTCGGCGGCCAGGTGCTCGACACCATGGCGATCGAGAATTTCATCTCCGTGCCCCACACCGAAGGGCCGAAATTCGCCGCCGCGCTGGAGCATCATGTGCGCGATTACGGGGTGGACATCATCAACCTCCAGCGCGCCACCGGCATTCTCCCCGCATCCACGCCGGGCGGGCTCATCACGGTGCAGCTGGCCAGCGGCGCGGCATTGAGGACAAAATCCCTCATCCTCGCGCCCGGCGCCCGCTGGCGCCAGATGAACGTGCCCGGCGAGGACGAATACCGCAACAAGGGCGTGGCCTACTGCCCCCATTGCGACGGCCCGCTCTTCAAGGGCAAGCGCGTGGCGGTCATCGGCGGCGGCAATTCCGGGGTGGAAGCCGCCATCGACCTCGCCGGCATCGTCGCCCATGTCACCCTCATCGAGTTCGACGCCCAACTGCGCGCCGACGCCGTCTTGCAGCGCAAGCTCGCCAGCCTTCCCAACGCCACGGTCATCACCTCCGCGCTCAGCACCGAGGTTCACGGCAACGGCGAGAAGGTCACCGGCCTCACCTACAAAGACCGTGCGAGCGAGGCGGTCCACCGGCTCGACCTGGACGGCATCTTCGTGCAGATCGGCCTGGTCCCCAACACGGAATGGCTGAAAGGCGCATTGGCGCTCTCCCCGCGCGGCGAAATCGAGATCGACGCCCGCGGCGAGACCTCTCTACCCGGCGTATTCGCGGCGGGCGACGCCACCACGGTCCCCTACAAGCAGATCATCATCGCCGCGGGCGACGGCGCCAAGGCGGCGCTCTCGGCGTTTGACTATCTCATCCGCCAGGCCCCCGCGGCATGACGGCCTGAGCGGGCAGGGCGATGGTCTATCTCCCCACGCCGCAGCAGCTGCGCTACCTCGTCACCCTGGCCGAAACCGGGCATTTCAGCCGCGCCGCGGCCGCCTGCGCGGTGTCGCAATCCACCCTCTCGGCTGGCATCCTCACTCTGGAGCGCCAGCTCGACGCCGCGATCCTCGACCGCAACGTCACCAAGCACGCGGTGTTCACGCCGCTGGGGCTGGAGCTGGTGGCCAAGGCCCGCACGGCGCTGAGCGCGCTGGCGGCCCTGGCGGAAGCGTCCGACGCCGCGCGCGCCCCCATGAGCGGGCCATTGCGCCTTGGCATCATTCCCACCATCGGCCCGTTCCTGCTGCCCCGCTTCATGCCAGCCCTGCGCGAGGCCTATCCGGGGCTTAAGCTCTTCCTGCGCGAGGACCAGACCGAGCGGCTCCTCGCCCAGCTCGCGGGCGGGCATCTTGATGTGCTGGTCCTGGCCGAGCCGTGCCCCTGCGGCGGGGTTGAGACCCTGGCGGTGCAGCGCGACGAATTTCTCGCCGCCCTGCCCAAGGGCCACCCGCTGGCCGCGCGTGAGCGCGTGGCCCTCGCGGCCCTCGCGGCCGAGCCCTTTCTGCTGCTGGAAGAAGGCCATTGCCTGCGCGACCAGGTGTTGAACACCTGCGGCGCGGTGATGGGCCAAACCTCCGAATTCGCCGCCACCTCGCTGCACACGCTCATCCAGATGGTCGCCGGCGGCCTGGGGCTAACCCTGGTGCCTCGCCTCGCGGTGCTGGCCGGCCTCACCGAGGGTGCGGACGTTGAATTGCGCCGGCTGGAAGGCGCCGGCGGCTGGCGCAGCATATCCCTCGCCTGGCGCCCCAACAGCCCGCACGCGGCTGAATACCGGACTCTGGCGCCGCTCATCGCCGCCGCCTGCGCCTGAAGCGGCCAAGGCCGCGTCTTGGCCCCCGGGCGCGGACGTGGCAACCTCCCGTAATGCGGCGCTGCAAAATTCTTTGGTTGGCCGGCATGGCTGTGTTTTTCGGGCACGCGGCGCCCGCCGCCGACCCGCTGAGCTACACGGTCAATTTCACCCCCAGCGGCGATGCCACGCTGGACAGCCTGCTGCGCCAAACCTCCGCGCTCGTCTCGATGCGGCAAAAACTCCCCGCCGGCCCCCTCGTGCTGATCGCCCGTGCCAGGGCGGACGCGCGGCAATTCGCCGTGGTGCTGCACAGCCTGGGCTATGATGACGGACGCATCGCGATCACCATCGGCGGCGACACATTGGCCAACCCAGCCCTGCCCGGCCTGCTGGCCAACCTGCCCGCCAGCCAGGGCGTGACGGTGCGGATAATCCCGCACCAAGGCCCGGTATTCCGCTTGGGCCAGGTGCAAACCCCCGGCCTGCCGCCAGGCTTCAAGCCGCCGCCGGGCATGGTGCGGCCTGGTCAGCCCGCGCTGGCCGCCCCCATCCTGGCCGTGGTCCCCGCCCTGTGCACCGCCCTGCGCAATGCGGGCTACGCCTTCGCCGTGGTCAGCCAGCCCCTGGCCGTGGCCCATCCAGCGGCCCAGCGGCTGGATGTCACCTACACCATAACCCCCGGCCCGCTTGTTGCCATCGGGCCGGTCGCCTTCGCGGGCCTCACCCGCACCAGCGCCGCTTTTCTGCGCGCGCACATCGCCCTCAAACCCGGCCAGCCATTTTCGGACACCGCCCTGGCCCAAGCGCGGGACTCCCTTCTCGGCCTGGGCGTTTTCGCCTCCGTCACGCCGCTGCCCGCATCCAAGCCCACGGCGCGGGGTTTGGTCCCGGTCACCTTCCGCGTCGTGCCCAAACCGCGCCACGCCGTCACCCTTAGCGCGCTCTACGCCAGCGACACCGGACTGACCCTCGGCACCTCCTGGGAAGACCGCGACGTTTTCACCCACGCCGAGCGCCTTAAATTCACCGCCGCCGGCAATGGCCTGGCCGCCACCGGCACCAGGGCCCCGGGCTACGACCTGCAAGCCGTTTTCGCCAAGCCTGATTTCGCCGCCAGGGGCCAGATTCTCAGCCTCTCGCTGGAGGCGCTGAACGAATCCCTCACCGCCTACAGCCGCAAGGCGCTTCTGGCCAGGCTCACGCTCTCCCGTCCCTTCGGCGCGCATCTGAGCCTGACCTACGGCCCCCAATTCATCACCGAGCAGGTCCGCCAGCAGGGCGTCAACCGTGACTACGCCCTGGCCCAGCTCCCCGCCACCCTCACATATTCCACCGCCGAAAACCTGCTGGAGCCCACCCAGGGCCTGAATGCCGGCATCACGGCCACGCCAACCCTGCCCACGGCGGGCACCGGCAAGCCGTTCCTCATCATGCTGGCCTCGGCATCGGTTTACCTTCCCGTGGAGCCCGCCGGGCGCGGCGTGGTGGCGCTGCATGGCCAGGTCGGCAGCATCCAGGGCGCATCGGTCTTCCAGGTCCCGCCGGACCAGCGCTTCTACGCCGGCGGTTCCGGAACCGTGCGCGGCTACACTTATCAGACAATCGGCCCCCTCTTTCCTGACGGCACTCCCGAAGGCGGTCTCGCCATGGATGCCGGCAGCCTCGAATTCCGCCAGCGCGTGGGCAAGAGCTTTGGCCTGGTGCCGTTCATTGATGCCGGGCAGGTCAACTCCGGCAGCCGGCCGTTCGCCGGCACGCTGCGGGTCGGCGCCGGCCTCGGCCTGCGTTACTACACAAGCATCGGCCCCATCCGGCTGGACCTCGCATTCCCCTTCACCCGCGTGGCGGGCAGCGCCGGCTTCGCCCTCTATGTCGGTTTCGGTGAGTCGTTCTGATGCGCTGGCTCCGTGACATCCTGGTCCTGCTGCTCCTCGCGGCCGGGTTGCCGCTGCTCGCTCTGGGCGGCATCTGCATGGGGCTCAACACCGGCGCCGGCCGGGCGTTCGCGCAACGGCAGCTCAACCGCCTCCTCGCCCCCGGCATCCACATCTCCGGTCTCTCCGGGCATTTCCCGGCGGATATCAAACTCACCAGCCTCACCCTGGCCGATTCTTCCGGCATCTGGCTCAGCGGCCAGAATCTTGAGCTGCGCTGGCAGCCCGCCGCATGGCTGCGCGGCGGCATCACCGTAACATCGCTGCGCGCGGCATCCCTGCACATCGCCCGCC
>JAKBAQ010000262.1 GCA_021808985.1 Pseudomonadota bacterium | reverse complement strand
CCTGGCCCTGGGCGGCGGTGGCGCTGGCCTTCCTCCTCTTCGCGCCGGATATCGCCTGGAACGCGGCGCACCACTGGGTCAGCTACCTCAAGCAGGGCGGGCGGGAATTCTTCCACCCCTGGCTTTATACCCAGGCCACCGGCTTCCTCACCCCGGCGCACCCGCAGCCGCCGCTCAGTTTCGGCCCGAAAACCGTGCCCCACGGCCTCACCCTGCCGCGCCCGGCGCAGTTTTTCGGCGAGTTCTGGGCCGGCCAGTTCGGCCTGTTCACCCCGCTCATCTTCCTGCTGGCGCTGGGCGGCCTGTGGGCGCTGCGCCGCGCGCCCGCCGCCAGCGCGCGCCTGCTCCTCTGGCTCACCCTGCTGCCCGGCGCCGTGTTCCTGGAGCATGTCATCAAGGGCCGCGTGCAGGCCAACTGGCTCGCCGTGCTCTACCCCTCGGCCTGCCTCGCCGCCGCGCTGCTGCCCACGCCAGCCCTGCGCCGCTGGCTCACCCCCTCGCTGGCGCTGGGTTTTGGCCTCACCGCCGTGGTTTATGCCCAGGCGCTCACGCATTTCCTGCCCCTGCCGCCCCGCGCTGACCCCTCGGCCCTGCAAATGTCCGGCTGGCGGGGCCTCGGCCGCGCCGCCGCCGCGCTCACCCCGCGCCCGGCCTTCCTCGCCTCTGACGATTACGCCACCGCCGCCGCCCTCGCCTATTACGGCCCCAAAAACATCCCCGTCGCGGGGTTTGACGATTACCGCTGGGCCTATTTCAACTTCCCCGCCGCCAACCTGCAGGGCAAGACCGGCCTGTTCATCACCCGCTACCAGCCGCCTGACTGCCAAACCCCGCCCGCGAGCCTCACCCGCCGGCTCGGCCAGCGCCTCATCATGCGCTACCATGTCTGCTACGTCACCGCCGCCGCACCCGGCGTGCTGCTCGCCGGGCCTTGAGCCCGCCCCCACGCCCACCCCTGGCGAACCGCGCGGAATTTTGCCAAACGGCGTAGCATGAACGCCAATCTTGACACTTCCATAGAGCTTGCCGGCACCTCCCTGCGCGGCGAGCAGCGCCCGGACGGGCATTTCCTCTACGAGCTGGAGGCCGACGCCACCATCCCGGCCGAATATGTGCTGCTGGAACATTATCTGGACCGCATAACCCCCGGCCTGCAAGCCAAAATCGGCGTCTACCTGCGCCGCATCCAGGGCGAGCATGCCACCAACCCCGGCGGCTGGCCGCTCTTCCACGGCGGCAAGCTCGACCTTTCAGCCAGTGTGAAGGCCTATTTCGCCCTCAAGGCCATTGGTGATTCCCCCGACGCCCCGCACATGGTCCGCGCCCGGGAGGCCATCCTCGCCCGTGGCGGCGCCGCGCGCGCCAACGTCTTCACCCGCATCCAGCTGGCCCTCTTCGGCGCCGTGCCGTGGGATGCCAGCCCCGTCGTCCCGGTTGAGCTGATGCTGATGCCCGGCTGGTTCCCCATCAACATGCGCAAGGTCTCCTACTGGTCGCGCACGGTGATGACACCGCTGATGGTCCTGGCCGCCAAAAAACCCCTCGCCCGCAACCCGCGCAACATCCGCATCGACGAGCTGTTCACCACCCCGCCCGCGCAGGTGAAGGACTGGATCCGCGGCCCCTATAAATCCGCCTGGGGCCCATTCTTCAAGCATCTGGACACTGTTTTGCGCGCCGCCGAGCCGCATTTCCCGAAAAAATACCGCGCGCGCGCCATCGACAAGGCCATCGCCTGGACCATCGAGCGCCTCAACGGCGAGGACGGGCTGGGCGCCATCTACCCCGCCATGGCCAACGCCGCCATGATGTTCGACCATTTCGGCGACCAGACCAATTTTGAAATCGCCTTCGCCTCGGTGCGCAAGCTGCTCGTCGTCAAGGATGACGAAGCCTACTGCCAGCCATGCCTCTCCCCGGTATGGGATACCGGGCTCGCCGGCCACGCCCTGCTGGAAGCGGGCCAGCCCGGCGCCGCCGCCGCCGCGTGCGACTGGCTGGCGCCGCGGCAAATCCTCGACGTGGTGGGCGACTGGGCTGACAACACCCCCGGCACCCGCCCCGGCGGCTGGGCCTTCCAGTACAACAACGCCCACTACCCCGATGTTGACGACACCGCCGTGGTCGCCATGCTGATGCACCGCACCGGCCAGCCGCGCTATGCCGGGGCCATCGCCCGCGCGCGGGAGTGGATCATCGGCATGCAGTCCACCAACGGCGCCTGGGGCGCGTTTGATATCAATAACGACCGCCAATACCTCAACCACATCCCCTTCGCCGACCATGGCGCCCTGCTCGACCCGCCGACCGAGGATGTCACCGCGCGCTGCATCTCCTTCCTGGCCCAGCTCGGCCAGCCCGAGGACGCGCCCGCCATCGCGCGCGGCGTGCGATATCTGCGCGAAACCCAGCGGCCCGACGGCTCCTGGTTCGGCCGCTGGGGCACCAACTATATTTACGGCACCTGGTCGGTGCTCTGCGCCCTCAACGCCGCCGGGCTGGCGCATGATGACCCGGCGATCACCCGCGGCGCCGCCTGGCTCATCGCCAGGCAGCGCGCCGATGGCGGCTGGGGCGAGGATTGCGAAACCTACGCCGCCGCCCCGGCGGGCGAGTTCCACGGCGAGGCCGCGCAAAGCCTGCCCAGCCAGACCTCCTGGGCCATGCTCGGCCTCATGGCCGCCGGCCTGGCGGACCATGACGCGGTGAAAAAAGGCGCCGCTTATCTCCAGGCCGCGCAGGAGGCGGATGGCAGCTGGCGCGAGCGCGCCTACAACGCGGTCGGCTTCCCGCGTGTGTTCTACCTCAAATATCACGGCTATCCGCGCTTCTTCCCGCTGCTGGCGCTCAGCCGCCACCGCGCCCTGCTCACCGCCAATGACCGGCGGGTAAAATTCGGCTTCTGAGCTTGCCGGCGAATTTCAGCCATTGCCTTGACCACTGATTATGCGCCAAGGTCCATGTCAATCGGATGACAGGTTAGGGATACCACATGGCTGATGCTTTCGGCACGGCACTAAAAGGACCGCGCGCGCCCATGGACACAGACGCCGTACGCGCCGCCTACAAGCGCCAGGCGAACAGTTATGACACATGGTTCGGCCTCGTCTCGCAGCCCAGCCGCCGGGCGGCTGTCGCGGCCGTCAACCGGGCGCCGGGCGAGCAGGTGCTGGAGGTCGGCGTCGGCACCGGCCTCGCGCTGCCGCTCTACAGCCCGGCCAAGCGCGTCACCGGCATCGATCTTTCGGCGGAAATGCTGCTCAAGGCCCGCGCCCGCGCGGCGGCGCTCGGCCTGCGCAACATCGAGGCCCTGCAGGAGATGGACGCCCAGGCC
>JAKBAQ010000261.1 GCA_021808985.1 Pseudomonadota bacterium | reverse complement strand
CCCAGATGCTTGGCCTCCACCACGGCCACCTTCAGCTTGAGCTGCGCGGCGCGGATCGCCGCGACATACCCGCCCGGCCCACCGCCGACAACTATCAGATCAAATTCATCCGCCATGGCTGGCTCCTATCCCTATATTATATGTCGCAACCAGAGAGCTGGCCCTGGCCCCAGGCGGGAGCATCGCCCCCGCCCGCCGGCGCAGCCTGCCCCATATCAGGCATTCTTCACACTTAGCTAAAGTAGCAGGCCCATCGGGTCTTCCAGCAGCTCCTTCAGCGTGGCAAGAAACTGCGCGCCCAACGCGCCATCCACCACCCGATGGTCCACCGAGAGCGTCACCGTCATCATCGTCGCGGCAACAATGGCGTCACCCTTCACCACCGCGCGCTTCTCGCCCGCGCCCACCGCCAGAATCGCGGCCTGCGGCGGATTGATGATGGCGGTGAAATCCGGAATGCCGAACATGCCCAGGTTGGAAATCGAGAAACCGCCGCCCTGGAACTCCTCGGGCTTCAGCTTGCCCGCCTTCGCCCGCGCGCCCAGATCCTTCATCGCATTGCTGATGGCGGGCAAGCCTCTCTCATCGGCCTTGCGGATAATCGGCGTGATCAACCCATCCGGAATGGCCACGGCCACCGAAATATCCACATCGTCATAGAGCAGAATGGCGTCATCGGTGTAGCTGGCATTCACATTCGGGTGCCGGCGCAGCGCCAGGGCGCAGGCTTTTATGATCATGTCATTAACCGAAAGCTTAAAGCTGCCAGGCCCCTCCTTGGGCGAGCGCGCGTTCAGCTCAGCACGCAGTTTCAGCAGCGCGTCGATCTCGATATGGCTGTTGAGATAGAAATGCGGCACGCTCTGCTTGGATTCCGTCAGGCGCCGGGCGATGACCTTGCGCATGGTGGAATTGGGCACCGCCTTGTAGCCGCCGGCAACCGCCAAAACCGGCGCCGCGGCCTTGGGCGCTGGGGCGGGCGCCGCCGCCACAGGCGCGGCAGCCACGGGCGCCACAGCCGCCACCGGCGCCTTGTCCAAATCCGCCTTCACAATCCGCCCGTTCGGGCCGGAGCCCTTGATGGCCGCCAAATCCACGCCCGCCTGCCTGGCCATGCGCCGGGCCAGCGGCGAGGCGAAAACCCGCTCCGCGCCAGCCGCCGCCGCCGGAGCCGGGGCCGGGGGCGCAACCACGGGTGCCGCGCTCACCGGGGCAGGCGCGCTCACGGGTGCTGGCGCCTTGGCCGGCGCCACCGCCTCGCCCTTGGAGGCGGTCAAAATCGCGATCACCTCATTCACCGCCACGCCATCCGTGCCATCGGGCACCAGAATTTTCGCGATAAACCCCTCATCCACGGCTTCCACTTCCATGGTCGCCTTATCGGTCTCGATCTCGGCGAGAATATCGCCGGATTTAACCTCATCGCCCTCTTTTTTCAGCCATCTCGCCAGCTTGCCCGTGGTCATGGTGGGCGAGAGCGCCGGCATCAGAATATTGGTGGACATCTCAAGCCCTCCTCAAAAAAGTTTCTTGACCGCATCCACAACCCAGCCAGGTTGCGGCAGCGCGAGTTTTTCCAGATTGGCGGCATAGGGCATCGGCACATCCAGCCCCGCCACGCGCACCGGCGGAGCGTCCAGCCAGTCGAAGCAATGCTCCACCACCGTCATGCAGATCTCCGAGCCGATGCCCGCGAAGGGCCATCCCTCTTCCACGCTCACCACCCGGCTGGTCTTCTTCACGCTGGTGATAATCGTCTCGATATCCAGCGGCCGGATGGTCCGCAGGTTGATAACCTCGGCCGAAATCCCCTGCTCGGCCAGCGCCTCGGCCGCCTTCAGCGCGACATCGACCATGATCGAGAACGCGATGATGGTCACATCCGAACCAGCCCGCTCCACCTTCGCCTTGCCGATGGGCAGGATGAAATCCTCCGAAACCGGGCAATCAAAGGTATGGCCATAGAGAATCTCGTTCTCCAGGAAAATCACCGGGTTGGGATCGCGGATGGCCGCGCGCATCAGCCCCTTGGCGTCCGCCGCACTCCACGGCGCCACCACCTTCAGCCCCGGGCAATGCGCATACCACGAGGCATAGCACTGCGAATGCTGCGCCCCCACGCGCGCCGCCGCCCCGTTGGGGCCACGGAAGACGATCTGGCAGCCCATCTGCCCGCCTGACATATACAACGTCTTGGCGGCGGAGTTGATAATCTGGTCGATCGCCTGCATCGCGAAGTTGAAGGTCATGAACTCGACGATCGGCTTCAGCCCGTTCATCGCCGCGCCCACCGCCATGCCGGTGAACCCATGCTCGGTGATCGGCGTATCAATCACCCGGCGCGGGCCGAACTCATCCAGCATCCCCTGGCTGATTTTATACGCGCCCTGATACTGCGCAACTTCCTCGCCCATCAGGAACACATCGGCATCGGCGCGCATCTCCAGCACCATGCCCTCGCGCAGCGCCTCGCGCACGGTGGTTGGCCTGGTCTCGCCCCATTCCGGCTCGCTGATATTTTGCGGCGCGGCCACCGGCTGCGCCACCACGGGCGCGGCGGCAGGTGCTGGCGCAGGCGCGGCCTTCGGCGCGGCGGGCGCGCTGGCCTCGCCGCCATCCAGCGTCGCGATCACGGTATTCACCGCCACACCTTCAGTGCCCTCGGGCACCAGAATTTTCAGCAGCACGCCCTCATCAACCGCCTCCACCTCCATGGTGGCCTTGTCGGTCTCGATCTCGGCCAGCACATCGCCGGATTTCACGCTATCGCCGGGCTGCTTGAGCCATTTGCTCAACTTCCCCGAGGTCATGGTGGGCGAGAGGGCGGGCATCAGAATATCGGTCGCCATGGTTTAAACTCCCACCAGAATATCGGTCCACAATTCAGAAGGATCAGGCTCCGGCGAGGCCTGGGCGAAATCCGCCGCCTCCTGCACGCGCAGCTTGATCTCATCGTCCAGTTTCTTCAGCTCCGCCTCGGTGACGCCGAGTTCTTCCAGATGTTTCTTGGCGGAATCCAGCGGGTCGTGCTCGGCGCGCATGCGCTGCACCTCCTCGCGGGTGCGGTACTTCGCGGGGTCGGACATTGAATGCCCCCGGTAGCGATACGTCTTCATCTCCAGCAGAAACGGCCCCTTGCCCGCGCGGCAATGCGCCACCGCCTGCTCGCCCGCGGCCTTCACGGCCAGCACGTCCATGCCGTCCACCGCCAGGCTCGGCATGCCCCAGGGGACGCCGTTGAGCGAAAGGTCGCGCGAGGCGGAGGCGCGCTCAACGCTGGTGCCCATGGCGTAGCGGTTGTTCTCGATGATGAACACAACCGGCAGCTTCATCAGGTTGGCGAGGT
>JAKBAQ010000260.1 GCA_021808985.1 Pseudomonadota bacterium | reverse complement strand
ATAAGCGGCGGTTGAGGGGCGCGCGGGCCTTGCCGCGAGCCTGGGCTGCCGGCGCGACAACGCCGCCGCCCTCACCTTCTCCGCCAGTTGCTCAAAACTGTTCTGGTTGAAGGAGGAGGGTTTCGCCACACAGTCGAACGCGCCGATTTCCAGCGCGCGCAGGTTCACATCGGCGCCCGCCTGGGTGAGGGTGGAGACCATGATGACTGGTGTGGGCCGCAGGCGCATGATTTTTTCCAGAAAGTCCAGGCCGTTCATGTTCGGCATTTCAATGTCGAGCGTAATGACATCAGGCGCGAGCGCCTTGATGGCTTGGCGCGCCTCATGCGGGTCCGCGGCCTGGCCGACGACCTCGATGAATGGGTCAGCGCGCAAGGTGGCGGTGATGAGGCCGCGCATGGTCGCGGAATCATCGACGACCAGAACGCGAACGCTCATGGCTGGTCCCTCCTGGCGGCGCGGGGGCGGTAGATGGTGATGCCGTCGCTTTGCAGTCCGGCTTCGGCGGGGCCGCTCACGCGCTCGGAATGGCCGATATACAAGGCGCCGCCGGGAGCCAGCAGCGGCGCGATGCGCGTCCAGATTTTTTCCTGCGTATCGTTTTCGAAATAAATTACCACGTTGCGGCAGAAAATAACGTCGAACGTGCCGCGCATCGGCCAGTTGCCGATGAGGTTGAGCCTGCGGAACTTCACCAGCGCGCGGGCTTCATCGGCGATTTGCTGACGGCCCTCCCTGGGGGAGGAAAACCAGCGGCTTCGCAGCGGATCGGGCACGGCATCCAGCAGTGAACTCTCGTAAATCCCGGCGGCGCCAAGAGCCAGCATGTTGGCGTCAATGTCGGTTGCGAGGATGCGGATGTCATACTTCACGGCATCGGGCAGCATGGATAGCAGGGTGAGCGCGATGGAGTACGGCTCCTGCCCGCTGGAGCAGGCGGCCGACCACAGGCGCGCGGCGCGGCCCTGCTTGACGCGTGTTATCAACTCCGGGAGGATTTTTGTTTTCAGATGTTCGAAATGATGCGGCTCGCGATAGAAGCGGGTGACATTGGTGGTTAACGCCGCGATCATGTTCTGGCGCTCGCCCGCGCCGGAGGGACTCTCAACAAGGCGGCAATATTCGGAAAAACTGCCCAGACCCAGGAGCCGCAAGCGTTTGGCGAGGCGCGAATAGACCAGATTGGCCTTGTTGCCAGAAAGGGAGATCCCGGCCTCGGACATCAGCATGCCGGCAATGGCGGTGAAGTCGCGCTGGGTCATCAGGAATTCACCGGTTTCGGTGATGCCTGCTGAGGGTTTCATGCCGTTGCCTGGCGCGTTCATGTTCAGGCTCACGCGGCTTCCATCTCGCCCTGAGGCAGAACGTGATCGAGCGAGATCAGGCTGATCATGCGGCCATCGACGGGGAGCAGGCCCTTGACGAAGGTTTTCACCAGATCGGAGGAGACATCGGGCGTGGGCTGGATGTTGGAATCTTTGGCGGTGAGAATGTCTGACACCGCATCAACCAGCAGGCCGATCTGCTGATGCGCGATCTGCACCACGATGATGACGTTGCGCGCGCTGGGCTCGTTGCTCGGCAGACCCAGGCGCACGGCCAGTTCCACGATCGGCAGCACGGCGCCGCGCAGGTTGATGACGCCGCGCACATAGCGCGGGCTGCGGGGCAGCGCGGTGGCCACGGTCCAGCCGCGGATTTCGCGCACCGCCATGACGTTGATGCAAAATTCCTGACGCCCGACGCGAAAGGCGATCAACTCACGAACGCTGGCATCACTATTGGTAGATTGACCCATGGTCTAATGCGCCTCCAGCACGGATGGTTCAGGACGGCTAAGCTCACTGCGCGTGGTTTTCACCACCGCATCGACATCGAGGATTAGCGCCACGCGGCCATCACCCATGACGGTGGCGGCGGCGATGCCGGGAACGGCGCGGTAATTGGCCTCCAGGCTTTTGATGACAACCTGGCGCTGACCGTGGATGGCATCGGCCAGCAGCACGGCGCGCACGCCGCCCTCGCCTTCCACCAGCAGGGCCACCGACTGGTCCGGCTCGACGAATTCATCGCTATAGCCAAGGGAGGCGGCGACATCGACCATCGGCACATAACCGCCGCGCAGACGGATGACGTTGATCTCGCCATCGAGCGGGAATACGTCCGCCGCCTTGGGTTTGAGCGTTTCAACAATGGCGCCGAGCGGGATGATGAGCGTGTGGCCGCGCGCGGAGATGACCATGCCGTCCAGCACCGCCAGGGTGAGCGGCAGGCTAAGGGTGAAGGTGGAGCCATGGCCGGGGCGCGAGGAGATGGAGATGCGCCCGCCGAGCGCCGCCACGGATTGGCGCACCACATCCATGCCGACTCCACGGCCCGAAATGTCGGAAACCGTGCTGGCTGTGGAGAAGCCCGGCAGGAAGATCAGATTGTCGATCTCATCATCGGTGAGCGCGGCGTCCGGCGAGATCAGCCCGTTCTCAATGGCTTTTTCCTTGACGCGGGCGCGGTTGATGCCGGCGCCATCGTCGGAGACTTCCAGCACAATGCGCCCGGAGCGGTGCAACGCGGTGAGGCGCACCAGACCTTCGGCCGGTTTGCCGGCGGCGAGGCGCTTTTCGGGGGATTCCAGCCCATGGTCGATGGCGTTGCGGATCATGTGGGTCAACGGATCGGCGATGCGCTCGATGACGGTTTTGTCCACCTCGGTGCCTTCGCCCTCGGTGACAAGGCGCGCCTGCTTGCCGGTTTGCGCCGCAACCTCGCGCACCAGGCGCGGCATGCGCTGGAACACCGAGCGCACCGGCTGGGCGCGGATGGCCATCACGCTGTCCTGAATCTCGCGCGTTAAATGCTCAAGCTCCTCCAACGCCATGGCGACGCCAGAGGCGCGCGCGATGCCCGCCTCCAGCACGCGCTGGCTCAGCATCGCCTCGTTGATGACGAGTTCGCCCACGAGATCTATCATGCGGTCCACCCGGTCGAGATCCACCCGGATGGTGGCGCTGACCGCCGCGGCGCTCTCCGCCTTGGCGGCCATGACCTCCACGGGGCTTTGCTTTGCCACGGGTGCGGGCGGGGGTTCGTGATGCTCCGGCTCGGGCGGGGCGAGCGGTTCTTCCTCATCAAACACCGGCGGGGGGAAGAATTCAAAAGAGAAGCCGTTATCGCCGGTGATGACGTCTCCCGGTTTGAGCGATGGCTCGGCCGGGGTGGCGGCGGTGATCTCAAGATGGCAGTCATCCTCGACGAATTCGAAGACGTTGCGGATTGCCTGCTCGGCGCAGTCAGCTTCCAGCGTGATGTTCCAGGTGAGATAGGCGCCTTCAGGGTCCATCTCGGAGAGTTCGGGCA
>JAKBAQ010000259.1 GCA_021808985.1 Pseudomonadota bacterium | reverse complement strand
TTGCCGCCCGGGCGGTTTTTTCATGCCCGCGCCATGCCGCGCGGGTAGGTTTATGTCGCATATATTCAACCCCTGCGCCGAGTTTGTGCGCGCTGGGGGGCAGGCTTGCGGGCACGCTTCAGCTCCAACAAGAGGCAATTATAAATGCAGCGTTTTTCCGCCTTCGCTTTGGTCAAACACGCGCTCTCCGGGCATCAGCGCTGGCAGCCGCAATGGCGCGACGCCACGCCGAAACCGGCCTATGACGCGGTGATCGTCGGCGGCGGCGGGCATGGGCTGGGCGCGGCCTATTATCTTGCCAAGGAGCATGGGCTGCGCAACATCGCGGTGCTGGAAAAAGGCTGGATCGGCGGCGGCAACACCGGCCGCAACACGACCATCATCCGCTCGAATTATCTCTTTGATGAAAGCGCCGCATTGTATGACCATGCGTTGAAGATCTGGGAGGGTCTGGCGCAGGATATCAACTACAACGTGATGTTCTCGCAGCGCGGCGTGCTGATGCTGGCGCATAACGTGCACGATGAGCAGTCCTTCAAGCGCCATATCCACGCCAACCGGCTTAACGGCGTGGACAATGAATGGCTGACCCCCGCGCAGGCCAAGGAATTCTGCCCGCCCTTGAACATTTCCGGCAATATGCGCCATCCGGTTCTGGGTGCCGCGCTGCAGCGGCGCGCGGGCACCGCGCGGCACGACGCCGTGGCCTGGGGCTATGCCCGCGCGGCCGATGCGCTGGGTGTCGACATTATCCAGAACTGCGAGGTCACCGCCATTCACCGCGATGCGTTCGGCCATGTCACCGGCGTTGCCACCACCCGCGGCGAGATCGCGACCCGCAAAATCGGCGTCTCGGCGGCCGGCAACAGCTCGGTGGTTATGGGCATGGCCGGGCTGCGCATGCCGCTGGAGAGTTTTCCCCTGCAGGCGCTTGTCTCCGAGCCGATCAAGCCGATTTTCCCATGCGTGGTGATGTCCAACACCATCCACGCCTATATGAGCCAGTCCGACAAGGGTGAACTGGTGATCGGCGCGGGAACGGATGCCTACACCTCCTACACCCAGCGCGGCGCGCTGCATATTTCGGCGCACACGCTGGAGGCGATCTGCGAATTATTCCCTGATTTCCGGCGCATGCGGATGCTGCGCAACTGGGGCGGTATCGTCGATGTCACGCCTGACCGCTCGCCGATCATCGCCAAAACCCCGGTGCCCGGCCTGTACGTTAATTGCGGCTGGGGCACCGGCGGCTTCAAGGCCACGCCCGGGGCCGCGCATCTGTTTGCGTGGACCATCGCGCGTGACGAGCCGCACCCGATCAACGCGCCGTTCAACCTGGAGCGCTTCGCGCGCGGCAGGTTGATCGACGAAGCCGCCGCCGCCGCCGTGGCGCATTAGTTTCCATTTTCCATAAAGGCCGTAAATATGCTGCTTATCACTTGCCCTTTCTGCGGACCGCGCCCCGAGCTGGAATTCGGCTATGCCGGCGAGGCGCATGTGGTGCGCGCGCAGGACCCGCGCGAAGTTTCCGATTCGCAATGGACCGAATATCTCTACCAGCGCAGCAATGTGCGCGGCGTGCATGCCGAGCGCTGGCGCCACGCGCATGGCTGCGCGCAGTTCTTCAATGCCCTGCGTGACACCACGACCGATCATTTCCTCGCAACCTACCGGATCGGCGAGCGCAGACCGGATGCGGCGGTGGAGGCGGGCCGATGAGCGATAATTTCCGTCTCCCCGCCGGCGGGCGCGTCAACCGGGCGAAAGAAGTCAGCTTCACCTTTGATGGCAAGCGCATGAGCGGGCTGCAAGGCGACACGCTGGCCTCGGCGCTGCTGGCCAATGGCGTGCATCTCGCCGGGCGTTCGTTCAAATATCATCGCCCGCGCGGCATTTTGTCAGCCGGCCCCGAGGAGCCGAATGCGCTGGTGGGCGTGGGCGCGGATGAAGGGCATTACAGCCCAAACCTGCGCGCCACGCAGGTGGAGCTGTTCGAGGGGCTGGTGGCGCAGAGCCAGAACCGCTCACCCTCGCTGCGGTTTGACTGGGCGGGCGTCAACAGCCTGCTCTGGCGCTTCATTCCCGCCGGCTTCTACTACAAAACCTTCATGTGGCCGCGCGGCGCCTGGACCAAATTTTTCGAGCCGCGCATCCGCGAAATGGCCGGGCTGGGCCGCGCGCCAAAGGCGCCGGATGCCGCCTCCTATGCGCAACGCTATGCGCATTGCGACGTGCTGGTCGTCGGCGCCGGCCCCGCCGGGCTGGCCGCCGCGCTGGCGGCGGTGCAGGGCGGCCAGCGGGTAATCCTCTGTGACGAGCAGAACGAACTCGGCGGCTCCCTGCTCAGCGAGACCGACGCCACGATCGACGGCGCCCCAGCGGCGCGCTGGCTGAGCGAGACCATCGCCCAGCTGCGGGCGGCTGGCTCGTTGCAGATACTCTCCCGCACCACGGCCTTTGGCTATTTTCCGCATAACATGCTGGGGCTGGTGGAGCGCCTTACCGACCATCTGCCCGCCGCCGCCGGCCAGCCGCGCGAGCGGCTCTGGCAGGTCCGCGCCAAGCAGGTGGTGCTGGCCGCGGGCGAGATCGAACGCCCGCTCGTATTCCCCGATAATGACCGCCCCGGCATCATGCTGGCCGATGCGGCCCGGGTCTATGCCAGCCGCTACGGCGTGAAACCCGGTCAACGCGCTGTCATCGTCACCGCGCATGACAGTGCCTACCGCGCCGCGCTGGCGCTCTATCAGGCCGGGGTCGGCATTGCCGCCATCGCCGATATCCGGCCCAATCCGCAGGGCGGCTGGGTGGATCTGGCGCGCAAGGCCGGTCTGCCGGTGCGCGCGGGCTGCACCATCACCGGCACCAGCGGGCGGTTGCGCGTCAGCAGTGCCAATCTCGCGCCCCTCGCGGCGGATGGCACGGTCGGCCCCTCCGAGCGGGTGAGCTGCGATCTGCTGCTGATGTCCGGCGGGTTCACCCCCAGCGTGCACCTGTTCTCGCAGAGCTGCGGCAAGCTGGTTTATGATGACGCCCTGGGCGCCTTCGTCCCCGGCGCCCCGGCGGAGAATTGCTGGGTAGCCGGCGCGTGCCGTGGCGTTTCCCTGCTCAGCGATGTTCTGGCCGATGGTTTCGCCAAGGGCGCCAGCGCGGCGCGGGCGGCGGGCGGCGGGCTGGTGCCCGCGCGCGGCTTCGCCACCGCTTCCGCCCCCGCCACCGGCGGCGGCTTCGCCGGCGCGCTGCCGCACGGCAAAAACCCCGCTTCGGTGCTCGCCTTCGTCGATTTCCAGAACGATTCGACCGCCAAGGACATCAAGCTCGCCATCAGCGAGGGGCTGCGCTCGATCGAACATATCAAGCGCTACACCACCACCGGCATGGC
>JAKBAQ010000258.1 GCA_021808985.1 Pseudomonadota bacterium | reverse complement strand
CGCAGTGGCGAGCACGCGCGCCGGTTTTTCGCTCACCGCCGCGCCCCTCTCAGAAGAAGCCCAGCGCCTTCGGGCTGTAGCTCACCAGCAGGTTCTTGGTCTGCTGGTAATGGTCGAGCATCATCTTATGCGTCTCGCGCCCGATGCCCGACTGCTTATACCCGCCAAACGCCGCATGCGCCGGATAGGCATGGTAGCAGTTGGTCCAAACCCGCCCGGCCTTGATGCCCCGGCCCATCCGATAGGCCCGGCTGCCATCGCGCGACCACACACCAGCCCCCAGGCCATAGAGCGTGTCATTGGCGACATGCAGCGCCTCCGCCTCGTCCTTGAAGGTGGTGACGGCGAGCACGGGGCCAAAAATCTCTTCCTGGAACAGCCGCATCTTGTTGTTGCCGCGGAACACGGTGGGCTGGATGTAGAAACCATCCGCAAACCCCGCCTCCACCGCCGGCCGGCCGCCGCCGGTCAGCAGCTCAGCGCCTTCCTGCTTGCCGATATCGATATAGGAGAGAATTTTCTGCACCTGTTCGGAGGACGCCTGCGCGCCCAGCATGGTGCTCATATCCAGCGGGTTGCCCTGCTTTATCGCATGCACCCGCTTGATCGCCTTTTCCATGAAGCGCTCATAAATGCTTTCCTGGATCAGCGCGCGCGACGGGCAGGTGCAAACCTCACCCTGGTTGAGCGCGAACATCACCAGCCCTTCGATCGCCTTGTCCAGGAAATCGTCATCCTGGGCCATCACATCCTCAAAGAAGATGTTGGGCGATTTGCCGCCAAGCTCCAGCGTCACGGGAATGAGGTTGTGGCTGGCGTATTGCATGATCAACCGGCCCGTCGTCGTCTCGCCGGTGAAGGCGATCTTGGCGATCCGGTTGGAAGAAGCCAGCGGCTTGCCCGCCTCCAGGCCAAAGCCGTTCACTATGTTCAGCACGCCCGGCGGCAGCATGTCGCCCACCAGCTCCGCCAGCACCATGATAGAAACCGGCGTCTGCTCGGCCGGCTTCAGCACCACGCAGTTGCCCGCCGCCAGCGCCGGCGCCAGCTTCCAAATCGCCATCAGAATCGGGAAGTTCCACGGGATGATCTGGCCGACCACGCCCAGCGGCTCATGGAAATGGTAGGCGACGGTGTCCTCGTCGATCTGGCTCAGCGCCCCCTCCTGCGCGCGCACGCAGGCGGCGAAATAGCGCAGATGGTCGATCGCGAGCGGAATATCAGCAAACGTCGTCTCGCGGATCGGCTTGCCGTTATCCACGGTCTCCACATAGGCGAGCAGGTCGAGATTCTGCTCCATCTTGTCGGCCATCCGGTTGAGGATGAGCGCGCGCGCCGCCGGCGAGGTCTTGCCCCAGGCATCGGCCGCGCCATGGGCTGCATCCAGCGCCAGATTGATATCGGCCTCGCCCGAGCGCGCAGCCTGGGTGAACACATGGCCGGTCAGCGGCGAGACATTATCGAAATACTGGCCCGCAAGCGGCGCGGTGAACTTGCCGCCGATGAAATTGTCATAGCGTGGTTTAAAGGCGAATCCGCTCACAGCGCTTCCGGGCAGGGGAGCAATGGCTGCATCAAGCATTTGGGTTTCCTCGTTATTGGTTTCGGGCATGGTTTTCAGGCACATAATCGGCGCCGCGTTGGGAGCCTTGAAAAACCTTACAGCAAGGAGCGTGCCAAAACCACTTAAATGCGTCCGCCCCAGGCTTTCCGCCATCTGCGCCCCACCCCGCGCCAGCCCCCCCGCGCGGTTGAACGCGCCAAAGCGGAACACTGTACCAAAATGGCGCATGGACGATATTCACTTGCCAGCGCCGCGCCCAGCACCTAGCTAGAGGATCCAGAAAAGACCCTACAAGAGTTGCAATAATTCATCAGGGTAAGGGAAATGCCGGTCCATGGAGCTATTTGCCGAAACCGCCCGCACGGGACTCATGCGCAACCAGCCTGCCCGCCTGGGCACTGACCCAGCCGACATCAGCCGTTCCTGGCAGCGCTGCCGGCAAGCGGGGCTTATGCCCGAGCTCGCCCGCCTCGACGCCCCCCACATGGGCCAGACACAGCTGCGCGCCGCGGCTGAGCGCCGCGCCACCCTGGTCATCCAGGCCCGCCCGGTCATTGACTATATATACAGCCAGATCCGTGACTCCGGCTGCGTCATGCTGCTCTCCGATGAGAACGGCTACCTCCTGGAATCCGCCGGCGACACTGATTTCTGCACCCGCGCCGCCCAGGTCGCCCTGCAACCCGGCGCCTGCTGGGCCGAGGACACGCGCGGCACCAACGCCGTCGGCACCGCGCTCATCGAGGGCCGCCCGATCGTGGTGAACGGCGCGGAGCATTACCTGCGGCACAATAACTTCCTCGCCTGCGCCGCCGCCCCCCTCACCGAGCCAGGCGGCCAGCTGCTCGGCGTGATTGACATCTCCTGCGACGCCCGGCGCTACCACCCGCACACGTTCGGCCTCGTGCGCGCCGCCGCGCAGATGATCGAGAACCGCATCTTCGAGCTCACCTTCGTCAACCAGATCAAGCTGCGCTTCCACCTCAGGAGCGCCTGCCTCGGCAGCGTCATGGAAGGCGCGCTGGCGCTCAGCGAGGATGGCCGCATCCTCGGCGCCAACCGCACCGGCTTCCACCTGCTGGGCCTCACCCCGGCCGATATCGGCCAGCGGGACATCGCCTCCGCCCTCGGCATCGGCCTGCGCGAGCTGATGGACCTCAACCGCCACGCCCAGGGCCGCCCCGTGGCACTGCACCGGCGCGGCGGCGAGAGCCTGTTCATCCTCGTCGAGCATACCCGCCCGCCGCAATTCCTGCCGGCCAGCCTGCCCGCCTGCGGCGCCAAGCCCGGCGCTGGCGACGCGCTGAGCACGCTCGACACCGGCGACGCCCGCATCCACACCGCCATCTCCCAGGCCCGGCGCGTGCTGGACCGCAAGGTCCCCATTTTGCTGCAAGGCGAAACCGGCGCCGGCAAGGATGTCTTCGCCCGCGCCATCCACGCCTCCAGCAACCGGGCGCAAAAGCCGTTCATCGCGGTCAACTGCGCCGCCCTGCCCGAGAGCCTCATCGAATCCGAGCTGTTCGGCCACGCGCCGGGCTCCTTCACCGGCGCCCGGCGCGAGGGCGCGCCCGGGCGCATCCGCGAGGCGCATGGCGGCACGCTTTTCCTCGATGAAATCGGCGACATGCCCCTGCACATGCAAACCCGCCTGCTGCGCGTGCTGGAGGACGGCCACGTAACCCCCATCGGCGGCAAGCCGGTGCCGGTGGATTTCCTGCTCATCAGCGCCACCCATTGCGACCTGAAGGCCCGCGTCGGCACGCAGGAATTCCGCGCCGACCTGTATTACCGCCTGAACGGGCTGACCATCGCCCTGCCCCCCGCCCGCGAGC
>JAKBAQ010000257.1 GCA_021808985.1 Pseudomonadota bacterium | reverse complement strand
CGGCGCGGCTGATCCTGAATCCGCCGGGGGCGGCGGCAACGGGTGATCGCGTGCTCGACGAATGGCAGAGCAAGCGCGCTTTGGCCGCGTATGGTCTGCCCGTTCCCGCGGCCCGCTTGGTCACCGCCGCCGAGGCGCCAGAGGCGGCGCAGGCGCTGGGGTTTCCGGTCGTGGTCAAGATTGCCAGCGACCAGGTGCCGCATAAAACCGAGGCCGGGGCGGTGAAGCTGAATCTGCAATCGGCCGGAGACGTGAGCGCTGCCACCGCGGCGATTGCCCGGAATGTCGCGGCCATCACCGGCGTGGGTGACCGTTTTCTGGTCGAGAAGATGATGGGCGGGGCCGTGGCCGAACTGATCATCGGGCTGAAGCGCGACCCGCAATTCGGCCTGGCGCTGGTGCTGGGCAGCGGTGGCGTGCTGGTCGAGCTGATCAAGGACAGCGCCGTGCTGCTGCTTCCCACCAGCCGGGAGGAAGTGGCCAGGGCGTTGGCCGGCCTGCGGGGCGCCCGCCTGCTGCACGGGTTCCGTGGCCGCCCGCCCGGAGATGTCGAGGCGGTGATAAGCGCCGTGCTGGCTGTGGCCGATTATGCCCAGGCCCATTGGGACAGTCTGTTGGAAGTCGATATCAACCCGCTGCTGGTATTGCCCGCCGGCCAGGGGGCGGTGGCTGCTGATGCGCTCATCCGCACAGGGGAGGCGTGAAATGCCGGTTTATGAATTCGAGGGTATCCGTCCGGTGGTGCATCCCGATGCCTATGTGCACCCCGAGGCGACGCTGATCGGCGATGTCATCATTCAGGCCGGCGTCTATATCGCGCCGCAGGCCTCGCTGCGCGGTGATTATGGCCGGCTCATCGTCGAGGCCGGGGCCAATGTCCAGGATGGCTGTATCATGCATGGCTATGCCGAGGTGGACACGGTGGTCGGCCCGGGCGCCAGCATCGGGCATGGCGCCATACTGCATGGCTGCCGCATTGGCGAGGGCGGCCTGGTGGGCATGCATGCGGTGGTGATGGATGGCGCCGAGACCGGGCCGGAGAGTATCGTGGCGGCGATGAGCTTCGTGCCGGCCGGCTTCCGCGGCCAGGCCCGCCAATTGTTGAAGGGGATTCCCGCCCGGCCCGCCCGTGCGGTGAGCGATGAGGAACTGTCCTGGAACCGGCTCAATGGCCGGGAATACCAGGATTTGGTCCAGCGCTATCAGCGTGGCCTGGTTGTTTGCGAGCCGCTGGCCGCGCTGCCGGCCACGCGCCCCTATCTGCGGGGGGTTACCGATGTGGTGCCCCTGCACATTGCCAAAGGCCCCAGCGCCGCATGAGCGGCCCAACCCCACGCCCCCAAGGTGGCAGCATGCAAGACGAACTTTTCCGTGACGATATTCTGCGCGGCCGCACCGCCGTCATCTCCGGTGGCGGCACCGGCATCGGTTTCGCCATCGCCCGCCAGCTTGGCCGGCTGGGGGCGCGGGTGGCCATCTGCGCGCGCAATTTCGGCGAATTGGAGGCGGCGGCGGCGCGCTTGCGCGCCGAGGCCATCGAGGCGCTGCCGTTTTCTGTCAACATCCGCGATGAAGCCACGGTGGCGGCGTTCTTCGCGGCGCTGGCGCAGGCCGGCTGGCAGCCTGATATTCTGGTGAACAATGCCGGGGGCCAGTTTGCGGCACCCGCGCTGGAGGTCAGCCCCAACGGGTTTCGCTCCGTGGTCGATCTGAACCTCACCGGCAGCTGGCTGATGAGTTCGGCGTTCGCGCGCCAGTTCAGCCAGAGCGGGCAGCGCCAGGGCAGCATCGTCAGTATCGTGCTTGCGCAGGAGCAGGGGATTCCCGGCATGGTGCATGCGGCGGCGGCGCGCGCCGGGGTGGCGAACATGATGAAAACCCTGGCCTATGAATGGGGCCCGCTGGGATTGACGGCTAATGCCATCGCCCCCGGCACGGTGGAGACCGCCGCCCTGGCCCGCTATGACCGTGCCAGCCTGGAGGCCACCGTGGCGCGCCTGCCGGTGGCCCGCATGGCCACGCCAGAGGAGGTTGCCCAAGCCGTGGCTTATCTGGTCTCCCCGGCGGCCCGCTTCATCACCGGCATCACTCTGCAAATCGATGGCGGCGAGCATCTGACCGGCGTCCAGCCGCAGACCGGCGCCTGAACGCCCGCCTCGGCCTCACATCGTCCGCCAGACCGGCGCCCGCCCTTCGGCATAGGCCGCCACGCCTTCATGGGCGTCCGCCGAGGCCAGCATCCGGTCATAGGCGGCATAGCGGCCGGCGCGCATGGCCTCATAGGCCTGTGCCACGCCCAGAGTCTCGCTGCCGCGGACGATCTGCTTGATCGCCTGCACCGCCAGCGGGGCATTGCCGGCAATCCGCGCGGCCATGTCCAGCGCGGCCTGCCGCAGATCAGCCGCCGGCACCACCTGGTTCACCAGCCCCCAGCCATGGGCCTCGCGGGCAGGCATCCGGCGGCCGGTCAGCAGCATCTCATGGGCGATGTGGCGGGGCAGCACACGCGGCAGGCGCAGCACGCCGCCGGAATCGGGGATGATCCCGAGCCCAGGCTCAGGCAGAAAAAACGCCGCATGTTCCGCGGCGATGATGAGGTCGCAGGCCAGCGCAACCTCGAACCCGCCGCCAACGGCCAGGCCATTGACCGCCGCGATCACCGGCTTGTCGAGCGTGAAAAGCTCGGTGATGCCGCCAAAACCGCCCGGGCCATGATCGGCCGTGACGCTCTCGCCCTCTGCCGCGGCTTTCAAATCCCAGCCGGCGGAAAAAAACTTGCCGCCGCCGCCGGTGATAATGCCCACCCGCAGCGCCGGCGTGTCGCGCAGCTCGATGAATGCACGGGCCAGCGCCCGGCTGACATGGGTGTTGATCGCATTGGCTTTTGGCCGGTCGAGGGTGATGTGCAAAACCGCCCCCTGGCGCTCAACTTGCACGCCCTCGTTTGATGTCGTCATGATGTTCGCGCCCCTTGAGAAAGCGGTGGCCGGCGGCACGAGGCCGCCAGCCGCCGGCAGATATTAAAACACCAGCCCGGCTTCCAGTAAGCCGCTCAGCTGAAACGCGTCCTTATGCTGGTTGCCATAGCCGTATCTGCTCAGGCCATAGGCGCTGGTTTGGTTGAGCAGCAGCGCCCCGAGGTCGGCGCGCATGAACAGATCCTTGTGTTGCCAGGTCGGCGTGATGGACACTGCCTCCCCCGACGCATTCGGGCCATAGAACCAGTAGGTGCCGTTTTGCGCATCGGCGGCGCTTTCATGCTGGTTGAAATATTCCGCCCATGCCCCCACCGAGTAAGGGGACGAACCGAAATCATAATCGGCCAGCACCACCGCCACGAAATTACCCATGCCGCGGTGGATGCTGACGGCCGAATCCGCCTTGGCGTATTGATACTGAACCTCGGGCACCAGGGTGAGGTTGCCGGCGGTATATTCGTAATACACGCCGACCATCTGCGAGTTGGCGA
>JAKBAQ010000032.1 GCA_021808985.1 Pseudomonadota bacterium | reverse complement strand
CGGCATGACGGGGAAACATATCTGTGCAGCATTTCAAACGCCTTCTGGTCGCCAACCGCTCCGAAATCGCCATCCGCGTCATGCGCGCGGCGGCGGAACTGGGCATTCAGACCATCGCCATCTACCCCGAGCATGACAAACTCTCCCTCCACCGCTTCAAGGCGGACGAGGCGTATCTCATCGGCCGCGGCATGGGCCCCATCGAGGCCTATCTCTCCATCGAGGAGGTCATCCGCGTCGCCAAGCAGGCGAATGTTGATGCCATCCACCCCGGCTACGGCTTTCTCTCCGAAAACCCGGACTTCGCCGACGCCTGCGCCGCCGAGGGCATCGTCTTCATCGGCCCCTCGCCAGACACCATGCGCCGCCTCGGCAACAAGGTCGCCGCCCGCAACCTCGCCATCTCGGTCGGCGTGCCGGTCATGCCCGCCACCAACCCGCTGCCGGACGATGCGGAGGAGATCAAGCGCCTGGCCGCTGAAATCGGCTACCCGGTCATGCTCAAGGCGTCCTGGGGCGGCGGCGGCCGTGGCATGCGCCCCATCGAATCCGAGGACACGCTGCTGGAGCTGGTCCAGGCCGCCCGGCGCGAGGCCAAGGCCGCCTTCGGCAATGATGAAGTCTATCTGGAAAAACTGGTCCGCCGCGCCCGCCATGTCGAAGTCCAGCTCCTGGGCGATTCCCACGGCAACCTCGTTCACCTCTTCGAGCGTGACTGCTCCATCCAGCGCCGCCACCAGAAGGTCATAGAGCGCGCCCCAGCCCCCTATCTGGGTGATTCCGAGCGCGCCGAAATCTGCAACGCCGCCCTCGCCATTGGCCGCGCCACCCAATATTGCAACGCCGGCACGGTCGAGTTCCTGATGGATATGGACACCGGCAAGTTCTACTTCATCGAGGTCAACCCCCGCGTCCAGGTCGAGCACACCGTCACCGAGGTCGTCACCGGCATCGACATCGTCAAGGCCCAGATCCACATCGCCGAGGGCGGCCATATCGGCAACCTGCCTGAAACCGGGGTGCCCGCGCAGCAAAACATCCATCTCAGCGGCCACGCCCTGCAATGCCGCATCACCACCGAGAATCCCGAGAACAATTTCATCCCCGATTACGGCCGCATCACCGCCTATCGCGGTGCTTTCGGCTTCGGCATCCGCGCCGATGGCGGCACCGCCTATGCCGGCGCCGTCGTCACCCGGTTTTATGACGCCCTGCTCGAAAAGGTCACCGCCTGGGCGCCCACCCCCGAGGAAGCCGTCGCCCGCATGGACCGCGCCCTGCGCGAATACCGCATCCGCGGCGTCGCCACCAACCTCACCTTCCTCGAAGCCCTGCTCAACCACCCCGATTTCATCGCCAACCGCTACACCACCCGCTTCATTGACGACACACCCGAACTCTTCCAGGTCCGCAAACGGCGTGACCGCGCGACCAAGCTGCTGCGCTACATCGCCGATGTCACCGTCAACGGCCACCCCGAAACCCGCGGCAAGCCGCTGCCCGCCGCCCACGCCCGCACGCCCGAGGCGCCGCGCTTCGGCCATGAGCGTCTCGACGGCGCCAAGCAGATCCTCGACCAGCTCGGCCCCCAAGGCTTCTCCACCTGGATGCGCGAGCAGAAGCGCGCCCTGGTGACCGATACGACCATGCGTGACGCCCATCAGTCCCTGCTCGCCACGCGCATGCGCTCTTATGACATCATAACCGCCGCCAAGGCCTATTCGGTCGCCCTGCCGCAGCTCTTCTCGCTGGAATGCTGGGGCGGCGCCACCTTCGATGTCTCCATGCGCTTCCTGCAGGAAGGCCCGTGGGAGCGCCTGCGCGGCATCCGCGAGCGCACCCCCAACCTGCTGCTGCAAATGCTGCTGCGCGGCGCCAACGGCGTCGGCTACACCAACTACCCCGATAACGTCGTCAAATTCTTCGTCAAACAGGCGGCTGAAGGCGGCATAGACCTCTTCCGCGTGTTTGACTGCCTGAACTGGGTGGAGAACATGCGCGTCGCCATCGACGCCGTGGTGGAATCCGGCAAGCTGGCCGAAGGCGCGCTCTGCTACACGGGCGACATTCTGGACCCCGACCGCGCCAAATACTCCCTCAACTACTATGTGGACCTCGCCAAACAGCTGGAGGCCGCCGGCTGCCACATCCTCGCGATCAAGGACATGGCCGGCCTGCTCAAGCCCGCCGCCGCCAGCGTGCTGGTCAAGGCGCTGAAGGAAAATACCGGCCTGCCGATCCACCTGCACACGCACGACACCTCCGGCATCTCCGGCGCCACCGTGTTCGCCGCCGTCACCGCCGGGGTGGACGCCTTCGACGCCGCGATGGACCCGATGTCCGGCCTCACCTCGCAGCCCTGCCTCGGCTCGCTGGTCGAGGCCCTGCGCCACACCGAGCGCGACACCGGCCTCGACCCCGACGCCATCCGCCGCATGAGCTTCTACTGGGAAGCCGTGCGCGGCCAGTACGCCGCCTTTGAGAGCGACCTGCAATCCGGCGCCTCCGAGGTCTATCTGCACGAAATGCCGGGCGGCCAGTTCACCAACCTGCGCGAGCAGGCCCGCTCGCTCGGCCTGGAAACCCGCTGGCACGAGGTCGCCCGCGCCTACCGCGACGCCAACGACCTCTTCGGCGACATCGTCAAGGTCACCCCCTCCTCCAAGGTCGTGGGCGACATGGCGCTGATGATGGTCAGCCAGAACCTCTCGGCCAAGGACGTGGCCGACCCGGCCAAGGAAATCTCCTTCCCGCAATCCGTTGTCGAGATGCTGCACGGCGATCTCGGCCAGCCCCCCGGCGGCTGGCCCGAGGCGCTGCAGAAAAAAGTGCTCAAGGGCAAGCCTCCCATCACCGTGCGCCCCGGCTCGCTCATCCCCCCGGCTGACATCGAAGCCGCGCGCAAAGCCGCGGCCGAGCGCTGCGGCATTGAGTTCAACGACCAGATCCTCGCCTCCTACCTGATGTATCCGGAGGTTTTCACCAACTTCAACGCCGCCATGCGCACCTACGGCCCGGTCTCGGTGCTGCCCACCCCGGTCTATTTCTACGGCATGCAGCCCGGCGATGAGATCTCCGTCACCCTGGAGACCGGCAAGACCATGATCGTGAGCCTGCAAACCCTGGGCAACACCGACGAGGACGGCAACGTCCGCGTCTTCTTTGAGCTCAACGGCCAGCCCCGCGTCATCAGCGTGCCCAACCGCAACGCCACCGCCGCGCGCCCCGCCCGCCGCAAGGCCGACGACGCCGACCCCAAACAGCTCGGCGCCCCCATGCCCGGCTCCATCGCCGCCATCCTCGTGCGCGAGGATCAGAGCGTCACCCAGGGCGAACCCCTGCTGGCCATCGAGGCGATGAAGATGGAAGCCCAGCTCACCGCCCCGCGTGATGGTGTCATCAAATCCATCCTGGTGCGCCCCGGCGAGCAGGTGGACGCGAAGGACCTGCTGATCGAGTTCGCCTAAGCGGTTGTTTTAAACGTTTTCTCTTATAGCAAACTGAAATTATTAAAAATTTTTGCGGGGTTTGGGGAGCTTTTTATAAAAAGCTCCCCAAGATTCTGGCCCTTTTTTGCAAAAAAGGGCCAGACCCCAAAAAACTTTTAAAACAATCTCTAACCCCTATCCAAAAAATCCCGGGCTCTGCGCCAGCTCCGAGGTGATAAACGCCGCCGCCGCGCGCACATGCGCCGATTTGCGGTTATCCTCATGGATATGCATGAAGAACGAGCGCTTCAGCGCGATATCCTCCGGCAGCACGCACACCAGCTCCGGGTGCCGCCGGGCGATGAACACCGGCAGCACGCACAGCCCGCTGCCGGCGGCGGTGGCGTAGGCCTGGGCCAGCAGGTTGGTGCTGCGGATGCGCGGGTTAATCCCGGCGCCGATGCTGCTCAGATAATTCAGCTCCGGCGTGAACAGCATATCCTCGATATAGCCGACGAAATCATGGCGCGAGAGGTCGGCCGGGCTGCTGATGGGCGGCTGCCCCGCGAGATATTCGCGCGAGGCGTAGATCTGCAACCGGTAATCGGTCAGCCTGCGGGAGACGACGCGCGCATGCTGCGGCGAGGTGAGGCTGATGACGATATCCGCCTCGCGCTTGGAGAGGCTGAACACCCGCGCGGTGGCCAGCAGCTCTATCTCCAGCTTCGGATGCAGCGCCGCCAGCTTATGGATGCGCGGCGCCAGGAAGCCGGTGCCAAACCCGTCCGGCGCGCCGATGCGGATGGTCCCCGAGACCGCCGGATTCTCGCTCTCCATCGAGGCGGCGAGCAGATAGCTCGCCTCCATGCTCTCCGCGATCGGCCGCAGCTGCTCCCCGCTGGCGGTCAGGTCATAGCCGAGATTGCTGCGGTAGAATATCCGCGCCGCCAGCCGCTCCTCCAGCCGCTGAATATGCCGCGCCACGGTGGTATGGTCGGTTCCCAGCATCTCCGCCGCGGCCGAGAGCGTGCCCGTGCGCGCCACGGCCAGAAAATGCCGGAAATCATCCCAATTCTGCGCGCGCTTGCGTCCGGCCACGGCCCGTTCCTGTGCGTATCAGCGCATCGTGCAAAAACGCGCAATGATTGCGTAAGAATTACTCTTCATCGGGCATGTTAACGCGGATAGACAGCTCCGGCAAGAACAGCCCCGAGGAGAGACCCATGGCGCGCGAACTGAATCACTTCATTGGCGGCAAAACCGTCACAGGCACATCCGGCCGTTTCGCCGACGTGTTCGACCCCAACACCGGCGCCGTGCAGGCCAAGGTCGCCCTGGCCAGCAAGCAGGAGGTTGAGGCCGCGATCGCCAACGCCGCCGCCGCCCAGCCCGGCTGGGCCGCCACCAACCCGCAGCGCCGCGCCCGCGTGCTGATGAACTTCCTCGCGCTGATCAACGCCGAAATGGACTCCCTGGCCCACCTGCTCTCCTCCGAGCATGGCAAAACCGTGCCGGACGCCAAGGGCGACATTCAGCGCGGCGTGGAAGTGCTGGAATTCGCCATCGGCATCCCGCACCTGCTCAAGGGCGAATACACCACCGAGGCCGGCACGAATATTGACGTCTATTCCATGCGCCAGCCGCTCGGCGTCGTCGCCGGCATCACCCCGTTCAATTTCCCGGCCATGATCCCGCTCTGGAAAGCCGCCCCGGCCATCGCCTGCGGCAACGCCTTCGTCCTCAAACCCTCCGAGCGCGACCCCTCGGTGCCGCTGCGCCTGGCCGAGCTGTTCCTCGCCGCCGGCGGCCCGCCTGGCATCTTCAACGTGGTGAACGGCGACAAGGAAGCGGTGGACACCATCCTGCACGACCCGCGGATCATGGCGGTCGGCTTCGTCGGCTCCTCCCCCATCGCCAACTACATCTACGCCACCGCCGCGCAGAACGGTAAGCGCGCCCAGTGCTTCGGCGGCGCCAAGAACCACGCCATCATCATGCCGGACGCCGATATGGACCAGGTGGTCGACGCCCTCATCGGCGCCGCCTACGGCTCCGCCGGCGAGCGCTGCATGGCGCTCTCGGTCGCCGTGCCGGTGGGCAAGGCCACGGCTGATGCCCTGGTGAAAAAACTGATCCCGCGCGTCGAGGCGCTGAAAATCGGCCTCTCGACCGACGCGGGGGCTGATTACGGCCCGCTGGTCACCAAGGACGCCCTGAACCGCGTGAAGGGCTATATCGACGAGGGTGTCGCCGGCGGCGCCAATCTCCTGGTCGATGGCCGCAACTTCAAGATGCAGGGCTATGAAAACGGCTATTTCATCGGTGGCACCTTGTTTGATAATGTCACCCCCGACATGAAAATCTACAAGGAAGAAATTTTCGGCCCCGTGCTCGCGGTGGTCCGCGCCGAATCCTACGAAGACGCGCTGCGCCTGCCCAATGAGCATGAATACGGCAACGGCACCGCGATTTTCACCCGCGACGGCGACGCCGCGCGCGATTTCTGCGCCCGCGTGCAGGTCGGCATGGTGGGCGTTAACGTGCCCATCCCCGTGCCCATCGCCTACCACACCTTCGGCGGCTGGAAGCGCTCTGGCTTCGGCGATCTCAACCAGCACGGCCCAGATTCCATCCGCTTCTACACCAAGACCAAGACCGTCACCTCCCGCTGGCCCTCCGGCGTGAAGGATGGCGCCAGCTTTGTCATCCCGACGATGGATTGATGAACATGGGCGGCCTCTCGTTCAACCTTGACGATGATCAACGCGCCATCCGTGAAATGGCCCAGACGTTCGCCGCCGAGCGTCTGGCGCCCTTCGCCATTGAATGGGACCGGGAGAAGCATTTCCCGGTCGATGTGATACGCGAGGCCGCCGCCCTCGGCATGGGCGGCATTTATGTCGGCGAAGCCCATGGCGGCTCAGGGCTGACCCGGCTGCACGCCGCCCTCATCATCGAGGCGCTGGCCACCGGCTGCCCGGCGGTCTCGGCCTATATCTCGATCCATAACATGGTCGCCGGGATGATCGAGCGTTACGGCAATGCCGCGCAGAAGGCCAAATATCTGCCCAGGCTGTGCAGCATGGAATGGTTCTCCAGCTATTGCCTCACCGAGCCCGCCGCCGGCTCCGACGCCGCCAGCCTGCGCACCAAGGCGGTGCTGGATGGCGGGCATTATGTTGTCAACGGTGTCAAGCAGTTCATCTCCGGCGCGGGCGCGGCGGAGGTCTATGTGGTGATGGTGCGCACCGGCGCCGAGGGCCCGGGCGGTATTTCCACGCTGATCATCGACAAGGACACGCCCGGCGTCTCCTTCGGCGCCAATGAGTACAAAATGGGCTGGAACGCCCAGCCAACCCGGCAGGTGATTTTTGAGGACGCCCGCGTGCCGGTGGAAAACCGCCTGGGGCCGGAGGGCATCGGTTTCAAGATCGCGATGGCCGGGCTGGATGGCGGGCGCATCAATATCGGCGCGGCCTCGCTCGGCGGCGCGCAGGCGGCGCTGGATAAAACCATCACCTACCTCTCCGAGCGCAAGGCGTTCGGCAAGCCCATCGGCAGCTTCCAGGCGTTGCAGTTCCGCATCGCGGACATGGCGACGGAGCTGGAGGCGGCGCGGCTGCTGTTGTGGCGCGCGGCCAGCGCGCTGGACGCCAAAACCGCCGACGCCACGGTGCTCTGCGCGATGGCCAAGCGCCTGGCCACCGATACTGGCTTCGCGGTGGCCAACGAGGCGCTGCAGATGCATGGCGGCTACGGCTATCTGGCCGATTACGGCATCGAGAAAATCGTGCGCGATCTGCGCGTGCACCAGATCCTTGAAGGCACCAACGAAATCATGCGGGTGATCATCTCGCGCCAGCTCATGGGAGAGAAAAAATAATGACGACAATCGCGTTTATCGGCCTGGGCAACATGGGCCTGCCGATGGCCATCAACCTCGTGAAGGCCGGGCATCAGGTGCACGGGTTCGACCTGGTTCCCGCCGCCATCGATGCGGCGGGCAAGGCCGGGATCACGGTGATGCCAAGCGCGGCGGCCACGCTCGCCGGGGCTGAAATCGCCATCACCATGCTGCCCAACGGCAAGCTGGTGCTGAGCGTGTATCAGGACATTCTGCAAGCCGCCGCGCCCGGCACGCTGTTCGTTGACAGCTCGACGATCGACGTGGACAGCGCCCGCAAGGCGCATGAGCTGGCCGAGGCGGCCGGTTTCGCGGCGGTGGACGCGCCGGTTTCCGGCGGTGTCGGCGGCGCGGCGGCGGGCACGCTCACCTTCATGGCGGGCGGCGCGGATGCGGCATTCGCCCGCGCCCGGCCTGTACTCGAGGCCATGGGCCGCAAGATCGTGCATTGCGGCGGTGCCGGCGCCGGGCAGGCGGCGAAGATATGCAACAACATGATCCTCGGCATTTCGATGATCGGCGTTTGCGAGGCGTTCGTACTGGGCGAAAAGCTAGGGCTTTCGGCGCAGGCGCTCTATGATGTCGCCTCCACCTCCTCAGGCCAGTGCTGGTCGCTCACCAGCTATTGCCCGGTGCCCGGGCCGGTGCCGGCCAGCCCGTCCAACAACGCCTACAAGCCGGGCTTCGCCGCGGCGTTGATGCTCAAGGACCTGCTGCTGAGCCAGGACGCCGCCGCCAGCGCGGGCGCGGCCACGGCGCTGGGCAAGCACGCCGCCGAGATCTACCAGGCATATGTCGATACCGGCCATGCGGGGATGGATTTCTCCGGCATTATCAACGCGATCCGCGAAAAATAAGCCGCCGGGGCGTTCTGTGCGTCCGATTTCCTCCGGCCTTGACCGTCGGAAGCGTATTAGAATAGCAGACAGGCCAAGCGGCCCCTCGGGGATATCGCGCCAACACATATTCTGAGGGATACCGGAACCAATGCAGCAAGTTCAGCCGGGCAATGTGGCCTGGGTTCTCATGTGCACGATTCTGGTGCTGCTGATGACCATACCCGGCCTGGCGCTGTTTTATGCCGGAATGGTGCGCAAGAAGAACGTTCTCGCGATCATGATGCAGTCATTCATGCTCTGCGCGGTGATGACCGTGCTGTGGATGGTTGTTGGCTATTCGCTGGTTTTCACCAACGGCGATGCGTTCATCGGGGATTTTTCGCGGGTGTTCCTGCAGGGCATGGCCGCCAACTGGGACAAGCCCTTCACCCTCGCCGCGGGAACGCCCTACGCGGTGCCGACGACGATCCCCGAGAGCGTGTTTCTGATGTTCCAGATGAGCTTCGCCATCATCACCCCCGCGGTGGTGACCGGCAGCTGCGCCGACCGCATGAAATTTTCCGCGCTGCTGCTGTTTTTCAGCATGTGGTCGATACTGGTTTACGCGCCGCTGGCGCATTGGGTGTGGGCGCCCACCGGCTGGCTGGCCAAGATGGGCATCGCCGATTTCGCGGGCGGCACGGTGGTGGAGATCAATTGCGGGGTGACCGGGCTGGTTTGCGCGCTCATGCTGGGCAAGCGCCTGGGCTACGGGCATGAGAACATGGCGCCCTGGAACCTGAGCTATGCCGTGATCGGCGCGTCGTTGCTCTGGGTGGGCTGGATGGGTTTCAATTCCGGCGGCGCCATGGGCGCCAATGGCCGCGCCGGGATGGCGGTGCTGGTGACCCAGATTGCCGCCGCCGGGGCCACCTTGTCCTGGATTTTCGTTGAATGGGCGGTGCGCGGCAAACCTTCGGTGCTGGGCGCCATTTCCGGCGCCGTGGCCGGGCTGGTCGCCATCACCCCGGCCGCCGGGTTCGTGCTGCCGGGGCCGGCGCTGGCCATCGGCCTGGCGGCGGGGTTCGTGTGTTTCTGGACCGCGACCTCGATGAAATCCGCGCTGGGGTATGATGACAGTCTGGACGCTTTTGGCGTGCATGGCGTTGCCGGGATTCTCGGCACGCTGGCCACCGGCTGGTTTGCCTTCGGCCCGCTCTCGGCCACGCTGGCGGCGCCGGGCGGCGTGGCGTTTGGCGGCTGGGCGCTGCTGAAGGTGCAGGCCGTGGGCGTGCTGGCCACGATTGTGTATTGCGCGGCGGTGAGCTGGGTGCTGCTGAAGATTACCGACATGGTGGTCGGCCTGCGGGTGACGCGCGAGGAAGAGCGCGAGGGGCTCGATATCGTGCTGCATGGCGAACAATTATTCTGATGCGGGATGCTCCACGTGGAGCATCCGTGAAGAATTTATTATAACACGCTGTTAATTTAACTTAATTTTTTGCTTGCACCCCAATTTGGGCGGTTTTGTGCTGAAAAAGCAACGAAATGCCGCGCCGAACACCTTGAAGCATTGATGCAGGTTTTTGGCTCCGCGCCTTTTTCGTAAAAAAAGGGCGGAGTCCTGGGCGTGTTTTGTCGCGCCGGGCTCAGGCGGCTTCGGCTTCTTCTTCTTCCCGGGGGGTGGGGTCCTTGCCGAAGAGGAAGTCGATGTCATCAGCGTTGAAGGCGAGGCCGCCGGCTTCGGAGAAGGCGATGCTGGCGAGCTCGGCCTTGCGCTGCTGCAGCTCGAGGATGCGCTCCTCCACCGTATCCACCGCGATCATCTTGTAGACGAAGACGGATTTGGTCTGGCCGATACGGTGCGCGCGGTCTGACGCCTGGTTTTCCACCGCCGGGTTCCACCAGGGATCGTAATGGATCACGGTATCGGCGGAGGTGAGGTTGAGGCCGCGCCCGCCGGCTTTGAGCGAGATGAGGAAGAGCGGGACTTCGCCGGCCTCGAAGGCGCGGACCGGCTCGGCGCGGTCGCGCGTGTCGCCGCGCAGCTCCACATAGGGGATGCCGGCTTCCATCAGGCGGGGCTTGATGAGGTCCAGCATGGAGGTGAATTGCGAGAATACCAGGATGCGCCGGCCCTCGGGGATGAGCTCGCCGATCATTTCCATCAGGTCGTCGAGCTTGGCGGAGCTTTCCGTGCCGCGATTGCCGCCGCCGAGCTTGACCAGCCGGGGGTCGCAGCAGGCCTGGCGGAGCTTGAGCAAGGCGTCGAGCACGATGACGCGGCTCTGCGCCAGGGTGCGCTCGGCCATCTGGTCGCGCACGGTCTCATACAGGGTGCCGCGGATGGTTTCGTAAAGCTCACGCTGGTCAGGTGCCAGGGAGATGCGGCGCAGGATGGTGTGCTTGGGCGGCAGCTCGGTCGCGACCTCTGATTTGGTGCGGCGCATGATGAAGGGCGCGATGCGCGAGACGAGCTGGGCGCGGCAGACCGGGTCGCCGTTTTTCTCGATGGGGGTGCGAAAGCGCTTGGTGAAGCCGCGCCGGTCTCCTAGCAGGCCGGGCATGAGGAAGGCGAATTGCGACCACAGCTCGTCGAGATTGTTCTCAATGGGGGTGCCGGAGAGGCAGATGCGGTGGACGGTGTTGAGCTGGCAGACCGAGCGGGTGGCCCGGGCGTCTGGGCTTTTGATGGCCTGGGCTTCGTCCAGCACCACGATGTGCCAGGGGAGCTGCTTCATCTCCTCGATGTCGCGCGTCAGCACCGTGTAGGTGGTGATGACGACGTTGACATCCTCGAGCTGCTCGCGGCGCTCGTGCCGCTCCATGCCGTGCAGCACGACGACCTTGAAATGCGGGGCGAATTTGGCGAGTTCGGCGGTCCAGTTGGCGACGAGGCTGGTGGGCACGACGATGAGGGCGGGGACGGTGAGGCGGCCTTCGGCATGGTCGACGCAGATATGGGCGATGGTCTGCGCGGTTTTGCCGAGGCCCATGTCATCGGCCAGGAAGCCGCCGAGGCCGTGGCTGGCGAGGTGCTGCAACCAGTCCACGCCGTGCTGCTGGTAGGGGCGCAGATGGCCGCGGAATTCATCGGGGATGACGACCGGGATGATCTCGGGCTCGCCGCGGAAACGCTCGACATAGGCCTCGATGGTGGCGGCGTTCTGCCAGCTGGTGGTCAGAACATCCTCCAGCTCCAGCACCGTGGCGGCGGCGCCGACGGGCAGGACCAGGGATTTCTCGGCGGAGCGGCCTGCGGCTTCTATGAGGTCGCCCATGACGGCGAGCAGGCGGCGGATGCGCTCGGCGGGGAGCTTGATGACGCGGCCGTCATCCATGCTGGTGATCAGCTCATCGCCCACGATCTGCGCGGCCTCGTAGCCGCCGCGCGCGAGCAGATGCTCGAGGATGGGCAGCAGCGGGTGGCGCACGCCGTCGATCTCGATGCCGAATTCGAGGCTGAAGCTGCCTTTGTCGGCGTCGGCGACGGTGACATCGAGATTGCCGACATTCTCGGCCAGCTGCGGGCCGAAATTGGCCTCGATGCTGCTCTGCCAGCCTTGCGCGGTCAGCTCCGGGACGCGCACGGCGACGAAATGGTGCCATTGGGCGGCCGCGGTTTCGCCACGGAAGACGAGGACGCGCTGGCCACGGGCGGATTTGCCGTCAGCCACGCGCATCTGCACGAAATTATCGGGGCGCAGGGCGTCGAGCGCGGCGGCTTCGGCGCTGGTGTCGCGCCGGATGAAGACGATCTGCCCGCCGGCCTTGACGCGGATGAACTGGGAATCGTCGGCGCCGTCCACGCGCACGCCGGCATAGTCAAAGTCGAGGGTCAGGACATCGATGATGCGCGGGCGGCCGAATTCATCGGGCGCCTGCAGGCGGCGCAGGCGCAGCACCGGGGTGCAGGGGCGCTCCAGCACCGTGGCGCCGGGGTCGGGCGCCTCGGGCAGGGTGGGGGCGATGTTGGCGGCGCGGGCGCGCCGGCCAGTGGGGCGGATGCGCGAGGGCGGCGGCGGAAACGGGCGCTCATGCGCGGGGATGATGGTATCAATGAGGGATTTGGGCGCGGCCTTGCGCAGGGCGGGGAAGCATTCCAGCGCCTTGAGCGCGGTGGCGGCGAGGTGCTTGCACTTGCTCTCGCCGCAGCTGCATTCACGCTCGGCGAAGGAGATGCGCTGGCCCATGGCGATGGGGGTGATTTTGGTGTGCCATTTGGCGCCCATCTGGCTGGTGCCGGAGATGGTCTCACCATCCAGGGAGACATCGGTCATCTCGGCCATGAACCGGCTGCTGGTGAGGATCTTGGAGTCGAAAACTTTTTCAAGATCTTCAGCGGAATACGCAACCGGCATAGGCTAACCCCTTAATCTGCATGGCGCCGCCAAGCTTGGCGCGCGTCCGGCCCGCCGGGTGGCGGGCCAAAGGGTCTCATAGCCGATATTGCGGAAAAGGGCAGGGGGAAAAGACAGAAATTTGCGCGCGGCAGGGCTGAATTATGCGGGGCTATTTGATGAGGTTGGTGAAGCCGTTGGTCATGGGGTAGCGGCGGTCGCGCCCGAAGGCGCGCAGCGAGATTTTGACGCCAGGCGGGGCCTGGCGGCGTTTGTATTCGGCGCGGTCGAGCAGTTTCCAGACGCGCAGGACGGTGGCGCGCTCGAAGCCCTCGGCGGCGACATCCTCGATGCTGGCTTCGCCCTCGATGAGGCGGTGCAGGATGGCGTCCAGAATCTCGTAAGGGGGGAGGGTGTCCTGGTCGGTCTGGTTTTCCCGCAGCTCGGCGCTGGGCGCCTTGGTGATGATGCGCTCAGGCATGGCCGGGCCGGGGGTGGTGAGGGCGCCGGGGGGCGTGTGCGCGTTGCGCCAGCGCGAGAGGGCGAAGACGGTGGTTTTATAAAGGTCCTTGAGGACGGAGTAGCCGCCGCACATGTCGCCATAAAGGGTGGCGTAGCCGACTGACATTTCCGACTTGTTGCCGGTGGTGAGCAGCATGGGGCCGAATTTGTTGGACAGCGCCATGAGGATGATGGCGCGCGTGCGCGATTGCAGGTTTTCCTCGGTGATATCGGGCGCGCGGCCGGTGAAGGCGGGGGCGAGGGCCTGGGCGAAGGCATCCATGGCGTCGGAGATGGGGATGGTCTCATAGGGGATGCCCAGCATCTGGGCGCAGGCGGCGGCGTCTTCCAGCGAATGCGCGGAGGTGTAGGGGCTGGGCAGCATGACGGCGCGCACGCGCTGCGGCCCCAGCGCATCGGCCGCGACGGCGGCGGAGATGGCGGAATCGATGCCCCCCGAGAGGCCGAGGACGACGCCGGGGAAGCCGTTTTTGTTCACATAGTCGCGCAGGCCCATCATCATGGCCTGGTAGATCAGCTCCAGCCGGTGCGGCTCGGGGGGGAAGCTGGTCTGCGCGCAGATGAGGCCGGTGGCGGTGCGGGTCCAGTTGGTGAGGGCGATGGTTTCAGTGAAGCAGGGGAGCCGGGCGGCGAGGCCGCCATCGGCGTTGAGGACGAAGGAGGCGCCGTCGAAGACGATTTCATCCTGCCCGCCGGTGAGGGCGGCGAAGATGTAGGGCAGGCCGGTTTCGGCGACGCGCTGGGCGGCGAGCGCGATGCGGGTTTGCTGCTTGCCGTCCTCAAAGGGGGAGCCGTTGATGGAGAGCAGCAGCTCGGCCCCCGAATCGGCCAGGGTGCGGGGCACGGTGGGGAACCACCAGTCCTCGCAGATCATCAGGCCGAGGGAGACGCCGCGGAAGGCCACCGGCATGGGGACAGGGCCGGGGGCGAAGACGCGCTTTTCGTCGAACACGCCGTAGTTCGGCAGTTCGTGCTTTTTGCGGCGCGCGATGATCTTGCCGCCATCGAGCACGAAGGCGGCATTGTGCAGGCCGGCGCCGTTGCGCCAGGGGGTGCCGATGATGAGGCCGGGGCCGCCATCGGCGGTGTCGAGCGCCAGCTCCTCGGCGGCGGCCTCGCAGGCGGCGACGAAGGCGGGTTTGAGGACGAGATCCTCGGGCGGATAGCCGGAGATGGAAAGCTCGGGCGTGATGAGCAGATCAGCGCCCAGGGCGGCGGCCTGCTGGCGGGCGGCGCGGATGGCGGCGACGTTTTTATCAATGGCGCCGAGATGCAGGTTGAGCTGGGCGATGGCGATTTGCAGCGTGGTGCTCATGGGTTAGGGCCCGTATGGTGGATGCGAGAGGATGCCGGCTGGCGCTGGCATGAGGGCGTGGAAGTTCTAGCCAGGGCCTGGCCGGGCCGGGCGGAGCAGGAATTCGCGGCCAATTTTGACCATTGGCTCGCCGTCATAGGCGATGATGTCGGCGGTGGCGTAGGTCTCGGACCATTGCTCGGGGATGAAGCTGCCGGTGCCCACCGTGTCAACCGGGGCGTGGGCGTCGGCCATGACGCTGCATTTCTCGACCCCGAAGCCGGAGCTGGCGACGATGCGCACGCGCGGGAAGCCGGCATCGTCGAGGGATTCGCGCATTTTCCAGATGGCGGCGGCGGAGACGCCGGTGCCGATGAGGTAGCGCAGCTCGGTCTGGCTGCGGTAGCGGCGCAGGGCGCCGGGGGCGTGGCGCTCCAGCACGGCGTAGCTCTCCTGCGGGTCCAGCCCTTCGAGGAAGCGGCCACCATGAGTGTCAAGCCGGACGGCCAGGCGGCCGGCTTCGGCCATGGCGGGGAAGTGGCGGCAGACGCCCAGTGAGTCGGTGATCTCGCGGCCAAAATAGTCCACCAGGACGGTGAGGTCGTCATCAGGGAAGGCCTCGGCGAACATTTCCGCCGCGCGCACGGTGGAGCCGGCATAGCCGATGAGCGCGTGCGGCATGGTGCCGTAGCCGGTGGGGGCGCCGAAATAATGCGCGGTCCAGTCATTGGCGTTGCCGGTGAAGCCCTTGGCGCCCTCGGCCTGGGCGGCGCGTGAGCCGACGGCGGCGGCGTAGGCCATGATCTCCTGCATCTCCGCTCCGGCGCAGTGGCGCGCGTCCATCGCCAGGAAGGCGGTCTTGGGCAGGGCGACGCACATCTGGAAGGCGTTGTGCGCGGCGACGCAGGCGGCGCCGATTTTTTGCAGCATCAGGGTTTCAAGGTTGGCGAGGGCCCGCATGCTGCCGGTGATGTAGGCCAGCGGCTCGCCGGCGCCGACCCATTCGCCCTCTTTGTGCATCAGCTCGATATCGAACACCTCGCCGCGCGCGGCGGCGACGGCGTTCAGCCAGTCCACCATCAGCGCCGGGGCGCAGACCACCGGGCGGCGGAGGAATACCGCGTAGGTGACGCGCTTGTCGCCAAAATGGGCGACGATGGCGCGCATGCGGTTGAAATAGGCGTCCGTGCGCGCGGCGATCTCCGCCTCGTTGAGCGGGGAGGGGTTCATGCGGCGGGGCGCTTGGCCCGGCGGGTTTTCAGCTCCTCGGCGAGGAAGAAGGCAAGCTCCAGCGCCTGCTCGGCGTTCAGCCGGGGGTCGCAGGAGGTTTCATAACGGTTGACGAGATCGGCTTCCTCAAGGCCGCGCGCGCCGCCGGTGCATTCGGTGACGTCCTGGCCGGTCATTTCCATGTGCGCGCCGCCGGCGATGGTGCCCTCGGCGGCGTGGGCGGCGAAGAAGCTCTTCAGCTCAGCCACGATGGCCTCATAGCGCCGGGTTTTGAGCTTTTGCGCGGTGTTGATGGTGTTGCCGTGCATGGGGTCGCACATCCAGACCGGGGTGCGCCCGGCGGCCTTGACCGCGCGCAGCAGGGGCGGGAGCTTTTCGGCCACCTTGTCAGCCCCCATGCGGGCGATGAGGCTGAGGCGGCCTGGCTCGTTATTGGGGTCCAGCCGGTCCATCAGGCGCAGCAGGTCGTCAATTTCCATGCTGGGGCCGACCTTCATGCCGATCGGGTTGCGGATGCCGCGCATGAACTCGACATGCGCGCCGTCGAGCTGGCGGGTGCGGTCGCCGATCCACAGGAAGTGGGCCGAGCAGGCGTAATAGTCGCCGGAGGTGGAATCCAGCCGGGTGAGCGCCTGCTCATAGGGCAGCAGGAGGGATTCGTGGCTGGTGTAAAAATCAGTCTCGCGGATTTGCGGCGCGGAGATGCTGGTGAGGCCGCAGGCGCCCATGAAGGCCAGGGTTTCATCAATGCGGGCCGAAAGGTCGCGGTAGCGCGCGGCGAGGGGGGATTTCTCGACGAAATCAAGGTTCCAGCGGTGGACTTCGTGCAGGTCGGCATAGCCGCCGGAGGCGAAGGCGCGCAGCAGGTTGAGCGTGCCGGCGGACTGGAAATAGCCGAATTCCATGCGCGTGGGGTCTGGGATGCGGGCCTGGGCGGAGAATTCCGGGCCGTTGACGATGTCTCCCCGGTAGGAGGGCAGGGAGACGCCGTCGAGCGTTTCGGTGTCGGACGAGCGGGGCTTGGCGAACTGGCCGGCCATGCGGCCGAGCTTGACCACCGGCATGGCGCCGCCAAAGGTGAGCACCACGGCCATTTGCAGCAGGACGCGGAAAGTGTCGCGGATGATGTTGGCCGTGAAGTCGCCAAAACTCTCGGCGCAGTCTCCCCCTTGGAGCACGAAGGCCTGGCCGGCGGCGGCCTGGCCGAGCTGCGCCTTCAGGCGCCGGGCCTCGCCCGCGAACACCAGCGGGGGAAAGCGGGTGAGCCGGGCTTCCATCGTCGCCAGCTTGGCTTCGTCAGGGTAGCTCGGCACCTGGCGGATGGGGCAGTTGCGCCAGCTCGCGGGGGTCCAGCCGGGGGTGAGATGGGCTGGGGTGATCGTGTCCATTGGGTCTCCAGAGTCCTCGTTTGAACCTATTATCGCGCGATTTGGGCGCTCTGGCTACTTAAGTGAAGATACGGGGCCGGCAACCCTGGTTTGAGTGCGCAGG
>JAKBAQ010000256.1 GCA_021808985.1 Pseudomonadota bacterium | reverse complement strand
GGCGGGGCGGCGAGCGGCTCGGTGACGATTGCGCCGCCGGGGCCGGGATGGACGCGGGAATTGGCGATCAGCTCGCCATCGGGGCCGTAGATGAGCGCCTGGGCGTTGGGGGTGGGCTCGGTGAGCTGGTAGAGCAGCGGCTGCGCCAGGTCGGGGTTGATGGTGGCGCCGCTGCTGTTCTCCTGCACCGCGGTTTGCGCGACGGCGCTGGCATAGATGCGGGCCTGCTCGCGCAGGGCGGCGACCTCGGCGCTGAGCAGGCCTTGCTGGTACTGGTCCAGATAGAACAGCGCCATGAAGATGAGCGCCACGGGGAGCAGGTTGACCAGGAGGATGTCGCGCAGGAGGCGCGAGAGGCGGGGTTTTTTGCTGGTCATCGGGGGGCCGGGACGGTGGGGCGCACGCTCAGGCTTCCTTGTAGCGGTAGCCGATCCCGTAGAGCGTTTCGATCTGGTCGAACTCGCCGTCCTCGTTGCGGAATTTCTTGCGCAGGCGCTTGACGTGGCTGTCAATGGTGCGGTCGTCGACATAGACGTTCTCGCCGTAGGCCGCGTCGATCAGCTGGTCGCGCGATTTGACCATGCCGGGGCGCTGGGCCAGGGCCTTGACCAGCAGGAACTCGGTGACGGTGAGCTGGATGTCCTTGCCCTTCCAGAGGCATTGGTGCTTGGTCTCGTCCAGCGTGAGGTGGCCGCGGGTGATGACGCTGGCGGGCGCGGTGCCGGAGCCCTCGGCCTTCGAGGCCTCGTTGCGGCGCAGCAGGGCGCGGATGCGCTCCAGCAGCAGGCGCTGGCTGAAGGGTTTGGTGATATAGTCATCGGCGCCGAGGCGCAGGCCCATCAGCTCGTCCAGCTCATCATCCTTGCTGGTGAGGAAGATGACCGGCATGGCCGTGCGCACGCGCAGTTTCTGCAGCAGCTCCATGCCGTCCATGCGGGGCATTTTGATGTCGAGCACCGCGAGGTCAGCCGGTTTGGCGAGCAGGGCCTGCAGGGCGGATTCGCCGTCGGTGAAGGTCCGCACGTCAAACCCCTCCTGCTCCAGGGTCATGGAAACGGAGGTGAGGATGTTGCGGTCGTCATCGACCAGGGCGATTGTGTGTTTCATCTGTCGGGACTCATGTTTACGGGCGTGCGGGTCAAGTGCATCAAGGGAGTGACCGGATTATGGCGGCAAATCAAGAGCGGAATTTTTACCGGGAGGCGGCGGCGCTGCTGAGCGCCGCGCGCGCGGCCACGCTGGCCACCGTGACCGCCGCCGGGCTGCCCCATGCCGCCCTGGTGACGCCGGCGCTGGATGCGGGGGGCGAGCCGGTGCTGCTGCTCTCGGACCTGGCGGCGCATACCAGGAACCTGCGCGCCAACCCGGCCTGCGCCCTGCTGGTGAGCGGCGCGGCCGTGGATGCGAACCCGCAGACGGCGCCGCGCCTGCTGCTGAGCGGCGTGGCGTGGATTGTTGACGATGCGGCGGCGCGCGCGCGGTTTTTGCTGGCGCACCCTTATGCCGGCCAATATGCGGGGTTCGGGGATTTTAACCTCTGGCGGGTGAGGGTGAGCGATGCCCATTATGTCGGCGGATTTGCCGCGGCGTCTCGCTTAAGAATCGCTGCATTGCAGCATGAAATTAATCGCATTTTTGAGAACACTTCAGGTTGATACGGGAGGTCCGGCTGCTTATGAAGGGACAGACTTCCAGCCGCAGAGGACGATTTGACCGTGAGCCACATGACTGATTTCGCCAATCTCCGGGACGCCGTCCCTCTCGCTGGCACGGGTGTGCGCGTCGCCTCCGCTCTGCACGCCAACCTGACGGCGCCGGCCCTGGTGACGCACGCGCTGCGCAAGAATGAGGGCCGGCTCTCGGCCGATGGCGCGCTGATCGTGCGGACGGGCGTGCATACGGGCCGCTCGGTGGGGGATAAGTTCGTGGTCGATGAGCCTTCCACCACCGCGAATGTGTGGTGGGGCAAGGTTAACCAGAAGCTGCCCGCCGACAAGTTCGCGACCCTGAAGGCGCGCGTGCAGGCTTATTTGCAGGGGCGTGAGCTGTTCACGCAGGATTTGTATGCCGGGGCTGATCCGTCCAACCGCATCAGCATCCGCCTGGTTACCACCGGGGCGTGGCATGCGATGTTCGCGCGCAACATGTTCATCCGCCCGCCGGCGGAGGATCTGGCCGGGTTCGTGCCGGATTATGTGATTCTGCACGCGCCGGATTTCGAGGCGGACCCGACCATTGACGGGGTGAATTCCTCCTCCGCCATCGTGCTCTCCTTCGCGGAGAAGATGATCGTGATCGCCGGCACGCAATATGCCGGGGAGATCAAGAAATCGATCTTCACGGTGATGAACTGGATTCTGCCAGAGCGCGATGTGCTGCCGATGCACTGCTCGGCCAATATCGGCCCCGAGGAGGATGCGGCGCTGTTCTTCGGCCTCTCGGGCACGGGCAAGACCACCCTCTCCTCCGACCCGACGCGCCGGCTGATCGGCGATGACGAGCATGGCTGGGGACCAGAGGGCGTGTTCAACTTCGAGGGCGGCTGCTATGCGAAGGTGATCGACCTCAGCCAGAAAAACGAGCCGGAGATATGGGCGGCGACGCACCGCTTTGGCACCGTGCTGGAAAACGTGGTCGCCGATCCGCAGGGGCGGCTGAACCTGAGCGACCAGACCTATACGGAAAACACCCGCGCCTGCTACCCGGTGGAGTTCATCCCCAATGTGGAGCTTTCTGGCCGGGGACGGGTGCCGAAGAATGTCATCATGCTCACGGCCGACGCCTTTGGCGTGCTGCCGCCGATCTCCCGGCTCAACCCGGCGCAGGCGATGTATCATTTCCTCTCCGGCTACACCGCGCGCGTGGCGGGGACGGAAAAGGGCCTGGGCTCGGAGCCGCAGGCCACCTTCTCGACCTGCTTCGGCTCGCCGTTCCTGCCGCGCCATCCGCAGGTTTACGGCAAGCTGCTGCAGGCGCTCATCGCCAAGACGGGGGCGGCGTGCTGGCTGGTGAATACCGGCTGGACGGGCGGAGCCTATGGGGTGGGCAAGCGCATGTCGATAACCCATACGCGCGCGCTGCTGCGCGCCGCCCTGGCCGGGGAGCTGGAAAACGTGGAATACCGCACGGATCCGTTCTTTGGGCTGCAGATTCCGGTGCATGTGAACAATGTGCCGGACGAGGTGCTGGACCCGCGCACCGCCTGGGCCGACCGCGCCGCCTATGACGCCGCCGCGCGGGGGCTTGTGCAGCGATTTGTCGATAATTTCGCGACCTTCGCGGACCTGGTTGACGAGGATGTGAAGGCCGCCGCGATCCGCGCCGCGGCCTGAGCGCGGCCGGGCTGTTATAAGCGTTTTCTCTTATAACAAATTGAAATTATTAAAAATTTTTGCGGGGTTTGGGGAGCTTTTTATAAAAAGCTCCCCAAGATTCTGGCCCTTTTTTGCAAAAAAGGGCCAGGCCCCAAAAAA
>JAKBAQ010000031.1 GCA_021808985.1 Pseudomonadota bacterium | reverse complement strand
TGAGAAAGTCTTCGTCGTCGAGCAGAACCGTGACGCCCAGCTGCGCACCCTGCTGGTCAACGAGCTGGAGATCGACCCCGCCCGCCTGCCCAAAATCCTGCATTATGACGGCTCGCCCATCACCGCGCGCCAGATCGCCGGCAAAATCAAAGGCCACCCCTCGCTCGCGGCCCGGTCTTTTGAGAGGAGCGCCTCATGAGCTTTCTGCCCAAACCCAAGCTGCACCATCCCGGCCTGCTCCCCAACGGGCTTGGCTACACGCGGCGCGACTATGAGGGCGCCATCTCCACCCTCTGCGCCGGCTGCGGGCATGATTCCATCTCGGCGGCCATCGTCCATGCCTGCTTCCAGATGGAGCTGCCCCCCCACCGCATCGCCAAGCTCTCCGGCATCGGCTGCTCCTCCAAAACGCCCACCTACTTCCTGGGCAACTCTCACGGCTTCAACTCCGTGCACGGGCGCATGCCCTCCGTCCTCACCGGCGCCAACCTCGCCAACCGGGACCTGATTTATCTCGGCGTCTCCGGCGATGGTGACTCCGCCTCCATCGGCCTCGGCCAGTTCGCCCACTCCATGCGCCGCGGCGTCAACATGGTCTATATCGTCGAGAATAACGGCGTATACGGCCTCACCAAGGGCCAGTTCTCCGCCACGGCTGACAAAGGCGCCAAAAGCAAGCGCGGCATCGCCAATAACGACGAGGCGATCGACCTTGTCAGCATGGCCATCCAGCTCGGCGCCAGCTTTGTCGCCCGCAGCTTCTCGGGCGACAAAGCCCAGCTCGTCCCGCTGATCCAGGCCGCCCTGGCGCATCCCGGCGCCGCCTTCATTGACTGTATCTCCCCCTGCGTCACCTTCAACAACCACCAGGGCTCCACCAAGAGCTTCGACTATGTGCGCGAGCACAACGAGGCGGTGAACATGCTCGATGTCATCACCGGGCGCGATGAAATCACGGTTGACTACGCCCCCGGCGCAGTGGAAGTCGTCGAGCAGCATGACGGCTCGCTGCTTCGCCTGCGCAAGCTCGCGGGTGATTATGACATCAGCAGCCGCGCCGAGGCCCTGGGCTTCCTGCAGCACCACCACGCCAAGGGTGAAATCGTCACCGGCCTGCTCTACCGGGACCCCGAACCCGAAGAGATGCACTGCTACCTCAAAACCACGGCAACCCCCCTCAACGCCCTCACCGAGGCCACCCTCTGCCCCGGTTCCGCCGCGCTTGACAAGCTGAACGCCAGCCTGCGCTAACCCGGTCTAAGCCGGCTAACCAGCACACTGATATAATTAAAAATTTTGTATAATTAAAAATTTTGCGGGGCTTGGGGAGCTTTTCATAAAAAGCTCCCCAAGAGTCTGGCCCTTTTTTGTAAAAAAGGGCCAGGCCCCAAAAAACTTTCCCCCGCCATATCATCCGCTCACCAACCCGGGATGCTCCGCCATCCCGGGTTTTTTTCACCCCCGCCCGGCCACGCCCCGCCGCCCGCCACGCATTTGCGAATGATTATCAATATAACTAAACGTTATTGAGAATGACTATCAATGCCCTTTTCACAACAAATATTTCTAATAAGAAATAAAAAATAGTTATGAAATAAAAACATATTCGTTAAAAAATAAAAACTAAATCAAACCAAAAAAATCAAACATAATATATTGAAAACATATATATTTTACAAAACATACAAATCAACATCACAAAAAATAATCACAACAATCACAATTATCACGAAAAAAACATTTCACATTGTATTCATTTTAAAAATTTTCCGCCCGCCCTAAAAAACTGAAAAACCAGCCTGTTCAGCGATGGCGGTTTCCATTATTACGTTGTGTTAAGTTACCACATCAGGCCGGGAGGAGATTGCCCATGTCCGCGTTCATTTCGGATGTCATAGGCGCGCGCCGCCTTCGTCCCCTCGCGCAACACCCCAGCCGCTCCCAACCCACACTGACCTGGATAGACCGGAAATGAACCCGCCAAAGCAGCGCAGAGCCTCTCTGCCGTCAAAACTCTTCCTCATCCTGCCGGCCCTGCTGCTGCCGGGCTGCACCACGGCGGACCTTCGCCTTTTCCACCCGGTCGGCCTCGTCGCCAGGGCGGAGATGCACTACACCCTCATCCTCGTCATCACGATGCTGATCATCATCGTGCCGACCCTGTTGATGACCATCATCTTCCCCTTGCGCTACCACCATTCGCGCAACGCCAAATACACGCCGGACTGGCACTTCTCCCTGTCCATTGAGCTGCTGGCCTGGGGCGTTCCCTTGGCCATCGTCGCCTTCCTCTGCTACCTCACCATCAAGGGCGTCTACGCGGTCAATCCCTGGGCGCCCGGCATTCTCGCCAACGCCCCCGGCGCCTCGCAGCCGCCCATCAACGTCCAGGTCATCGCGACTGACTGGCAATGGGTGTTCATCTACCCCGATCAAGGCGTCGCCACGATCGACGATCTGGTGGTCCCCGCCGGCCGCATCATCCACCTGCAGATGACCTCTACCAGCAACATGAACGGCTTCTACATCCCCCAGGTGGTGCCGATGGTTGACGCCATGCCCGCGATGGAATCCAAGGACGCCTTCGAGCTGAACCACCCCGCCACCTATACCGGCTTCTCGACTGATTTCTCAGGCGCCGGCTTCTCCTGGATGCAGTTCTCCACCCGCGTCGTCCCCCAGGCCGCCTTTGATGGCTGGGTGCAGAGCCTGCAATCCAGCCCCAGCCAGCTCACCTACGCCGCCTTCCAGAAAATCGCGCAACCCACCGTGAATGTCGGCGCCAAACCCGCCTATTTCTCGGCGCCGGATAAAAACCTCTTCAACGAGGTCATCACGGCGGCCATGCAGGGCGTGGTCTACCCCGTGCCCGACTCATTCACCAAGCGCGTGTCCGACAATTCCGCGCAGGGCGCCCAAGCCCCCGCCAGCCCGCAATAAGGAAAGGTTTCAATCGTGCAAGTAGCATTAGACGGTCCCTGGTCGCCTCTGCTCGGGCGTTTATCGCTCGCGGCGATCCCGTACAGCAACCCAATCCTCGTCTCCACTTTCGCGGTCGTGGTGGTGCTCGGCATCGTCATCGTCGGCGCCGCGCTGCGTTACGGCAAGGTGGGCTATATCTGGCGTGAATGGCTGACCAGCGTCGATCACAAGAAAATCGGCGTGATGTACATCATCCTCGGCCTCGTCATGCTCTTCCGCGGCTTCATTGACGGCGCGATGATGCGCACCCAGCAGCTCCTGGCCGACGGCCCCAACTCCCCCGGCTATCTGGGCGCGCAGCACGGCTATCTGCCACCCTACCATTTTGACCAGATCTACACCGCCCACGGCACCCTCATGCTGTTCTTCGCGGCAACCCCCCTGGTCGCGGGCCTGGGCAACCTCATCGTGCCGCTGCAAATCGGCGCGCGTGACATGGCCTTCCCCTACCTCAACGCCACCAGCCTCTGGCTCACCGTCTCCGGCGCCGCATTATGCATGATCTCGCTGTTCGTCGGCGAGTTCTCAAACGCCACCTGGGTCGGCCTCATGCCCTTCTCCGAGATGCCCACCAACCCCGGCGTCGGCGTTGACTATTGGATGTGGGCCTTCCAGCTCTCCAGCCTCGGCACCACCTTCAACGCCATCAACATGATCGCGACGATCGTCAAAATGCGCGCCCCCGGCATGAGCTGGTTCCGCATGCCGGTTTATTGCTGGTCCTCGCTCACCACCAACATCATCGGCCTCAGCATCTTCCCCGTGGTCACCGTCGCGCTCACCATGCTGGGCATTGACCGTTACTGCGGCACCCATTTCTTCACCGCCGGCTATGGCGGCAACTTCATGCTCTACGTCAACCTGTTCTGGATCTGGGGCCACCCCGAGGTCTACTTCCTCATGCTCCCCGCCTTCGGCCTGTTCTCCGAAATCGTGCCAACCTTCTCCAACAAGGCGCTGTTCGGCTACCCCACCATGGTCGCCGCCTCCTTTTCCATCGGCGGCATCGGCTGGGTCGTCTGGGCGCACCATTTCTTCACCATGGGCATGGGCCCGGCGCTTAACGGCTATTTCAGCGCCGCGACCATGCTGGTCGGCATCCCCACCGGCGTTAAGGCCTTCAACTGGCTGTTCACCATGTATCGCGGCCGCATCACCTACGCCACCCCGATGCTCTGGGCGCTCATCGGCCTCGTGCTGCTGCTCATCGGCGGCCTGACCGGCATGATGCTCTCCGCCTCCGTGTTTGACTACACAGTCCATAACAGCCTCTTCGTGGTCGCTCACTTCCACTGCATGGTGCTGGTCATCGGCGCCGCGCTGTTCGCCGGCGTCACCTACTGGTGGCCCAAGGTGTTCGGCTTCAAGCTCGATGAAAAGAACGGCCAGATGTATTTCTGGACCTTCGTCATCGCCAGCCTGCTGGTGTTCGTCCCGCTGTTCTACCTCGGCTTCGCAGGTGTCACCCGCCGTCTGGACTACATCTACAACCCGGCCCTCAAGCCGCTGTTGTGGGTGTCGGAAGGGGGCATCGGCATGTATTTCGTCTCGCTCTTCTACTTCGGCAAAATGCTCTACGTCTCCCTGCGTGACCAAATCCCCGCCGCGGCGGATTCCTGGGGCACCGGCCGCACGCTGGAATGGCTCACCCATACTCCCGTGCCGTTCTACAACTTCGCCGTCACGCCGCAGATCAACGCGCGCGACGAGCTGGCCTGGCGCAAGGCCAAGGGGCTGGAGGGCGTGCAGCCCACGCAGTACGTGCCCATCCACCTGCCCAACAACACCGCCGTCCCGGTCATCCTCGGCGCCCTGGCCACCATCTTCGGCTTCGCGATGACCTGGCGCATCTGGTGGCTCTCCCTCGCCTCGCTGCTGGCCATCATCGTCGTGGTCATCATCCGCTCGTTTGACAAAAACGAAGGCTACATCCTGAGCGCGGAAGACATCGCGCGCATGGAAAACCGGATCGCGCTGGCGAGCATCGTCGCCGAGCAACCCAAGCGTCCGGCCCTCGTCCAAGTGGAGGCACATTAATGGCAAGCAACATTCCAGCCGCGTCGGCCGTCCTGTGGAATCCCTCCGCTGACGAGCACGACCCCATCTCAGCCCGCACCTACGGGTTCTGGCTCTACCTCATCGGCGACGCGCTGCTCTTCTGCGGCGTGTTCGCCTCCTACGCGGTGCTTGACAATCCAGTAAACGCCGCCGGCGGCCCGCTCACCGCCCAGGTCATCAACGCCCCGCACGGGCTGTTGCAAACCTTCATCATCCTCGCCAGCGTCCTGGCCTACAGCCTGGGCACCGTGTCGCTCAAAACCGGCAACCAGGCCGGCGTGCGGCTTGGCATCATCGCCGCCCTGCTGCTCGGCGCCGCCTTCCTCTACATCAGCGGCAGCGACCTCTTGGCCCTCGCCGCCCAGGGCGACGGCCCCACCCGCAGCGCCTTCCTGTCCGTCTTCTTCACTCTTCTGCTCACCCACGGCCTGCACATGGTTTTCGGCATCCTGTGGATGCTGGTGATGCTGGTGCAGGTCAGCGTCCTCGGCTTCACCAAGGACGTGGTGGGCCGCCTGCTCAACCTGCGCCTGTTCTGGCAGTTCCAGGCCACCATGTGGGTCTGCGTCTATTTTTACGTCTATCTGCTCGGAGGTTCCCGCTAATGTCCAGCCATTACAACCCCCTGGAGCATCCGGAGGTCCAGCAAGGCACGACCGGCCGCTACATCGCCGCCTTCCTCGCCTCGGCGGCCCTCATGGGCGGCGCCTACTACGCCTCCACCCAGAAACTCCCGTTCGTTGAGTTCGTGACCATGGCGGCGGGTCTTTCGCTGGCGGCGCTGGTCTCCCAGCTCGTCCTTTTCTTCGGGCTCAACGTCTCGCAGGCGCAAATCTGGAAGGGCATCGCCCTCTTCCTCGCCGTCCCGCTCTTCATCATCACCATCGGGATGACCGTCTGGGCCTTCTCCTCGCTCTACGCGCGCACCATGCCGATGGACGGCATGGTCATGAGCGGCCAGCCCACCCTGCTGCAATAACCGCGCCCCGCGCCCCCGCCAAAAACCGCCGCCTGTCCCCCAGGCGGCGGTTTTTTCGCCAATTTTCTCTCCGGCGGCGGCATTTTTCAGCCTTTCAAAAAAATATTTTTTATATTTTGCGGCATAACAGCCAAGCCCCCCGCGCCGCCCCGTTGGAAGAGTTTTGCCCCCCGCTCCCTGATATTGGGAGCAAATTTCCCGCATCTTCCCCAGGGGAGAGAGAACCTCGACACGCCCTTTTCCCCCCTCCCAGCCATGCCGCGCGGGGGCCGGTTCCAGGCGCCGCGCGCCGCGCCAGCCGGGTTTCAATCTGCGCGCCCATACCCTATTTCAGCTTCGCGCCCCCGCGCGTCACGGTTTTGGGTTTTGGGTTCTGGGTTTTGGGTTTTGGGAAGCGAGTGGATTTGAGTATGTCTTTAAGCATTATTTCCGCCAATCGTCTGCGTGACGGCCGCACCGTCTGGCGCACCGCCGCCGGTGGCTGGAGCGAGCAGGCCCAAGCCGCCGGCCCGCTTGACGCCGAGGCCCTGGCGCTCGGCCTGCAAGCCGCCGCCCTGGAGCCGCAGAGCGTGGTGGACGTTCACGAAGCCGCCATCACCCTCGCCCCCGGCGGCACGCCCGTCCTCACCGCCCAGCGCGAGCAAATCCGCGCCACCGGCCCCTCCGTGCGGCCAGATCTGCCGGTGAGCACCTGGGGCGCCACCGGCGCCGCGCTGCCGCCGCTGCCCTCCGAGACCTCGACATCCCCCTTCGCCGGCATCTACCGCTACGACGATTACGACCGCCAGTTCCTGCGTGACCGTGCGGCCCAGTTCGCCGACCAGGTGGCCCGCCGCCTCGCGGGTGAGCTGAGCGAGGACGAATTCAAGCCCCTGCGCCTGATGAACGGCCTCTACCTCCAGCTCCATGCCTACATGCTGCGCGTCGCCCTGCCTTACGGCATCCTCAGCGCCGCGCAGCTGCGCCAGCTCGCCTATGTCGCCCGCCATTATGATCGTGGCTACGGCCATTTCACCACCCGCCAGAACATCCAGTTCAACTGGCTGCGGCTGGAAGACGCCCCCGCCGTCCTCGCCTTGCTGGCCGAGGCCGGCATCCACGCCATCCAGACCAGCGGCAACTGCGTGCGCAACGTCACCACCGACGAATTCGCCGCCGCCGCCGCCGATGAAATCGTCGACCCGCGCGTCTACGCCGAAATCCTGCGCCAATGGTCCACCGACCATCCGGAGTTCACCTACCTCCCGCGCAAGTTCAAAATCGCCATCACCGGCTCCCCGCAAGACCGCGCGGCCGTGCGCGTGCATGATATCGGCATCCTCGCGCGGCGCGACGCCGCCGGCGCGCCGGTGTTCCAGATCTTCGCCGGCGGCGGCCTCGGTCGCATCCCGGTCATCGCCGTCAAGCTGCGCGACGAGCTGCCGGTGCGCGACCTGCTCCGCTACGTCGAGGCCATCCTGCGCGTCTACAACGCGCTCGGCCGGCGCGACAATATCCACAAAGCGCGCATCAAAATTCTCATCCGTGAGATGAAGCCGGAACATTTCATCAAAATGGTCGAGGATGAATTCGCCTCGCTTCCGGCTGATTACTGCGTCCTGGAGTCGGACGTGGTGGCCGCCGTCGCCGCCCGCTTCGGCGTCCCCTCTTTTGAAACTCTGCCAGCCACACCGGCGGAATTCACCACCCCCCTGAATCAGGACCGCGCCTTCCGCGCCTGGGTCCGCACCAACACCCACCCGCACCGCCAGCCCGGCTACATCTCGGCGGTCATTTCGCTCAAAACCCCCGGCAGCATCCCGGGCGACATCAAGGCCGACGAGATGGACACGATCGCCAGCCTCGCCGACCGTTTCTCCTTCGGCGAGCTGCGCGCCACGCACCAGCAAAATCTGGTCCTCCCGCATGTCCGCAAGGCCGATCTGCACGCCCTCTGGTCCGAGCTTGTCACCATCGGCCTCGCCGCCGGCAATATCGGCCTGGTGACTGACATCATAGCCTGCCCCGGCATGGATTACTGCGCCCTCGCCACCGCCCGCTCCATCCCGGTCGCGCAGCGCATCGCCGAGCGTTTCGCCGACCCGCAGCGCCAGCAGGACATCGGCCCCCTGGATCTCAACATCTCCGGCTGCATCAATGCCTGCGGCCATCATCATGTCGGCCATATCGGCCTGCTCGGCGTCGATAAAAGCGGCACGGAAGTCTACCAGATCACCCTGGGCGGCGCCTCGGATGAAAAAGCCGCCATCGGCACCATCATCGGCCCGGCCATCCCCACCGAACATGTGCCCGAGACGGTGGAGAAAATCGTCAACGCCTACATCGCCCATCGCGATGAGGGCGAAACATTCATCGAGACCTACCGCCGGCTTGGCCTGGCGCCATTCAAGGAGGCCGTCTATGGCAATCATTAACGCGCAAGGCCGCGAAGTCGCTGACAGCTGGACCGCCAGCGAACCCGGCGCCGCGCCCGCTTCCTACACCATCATCCCCCTGGCGGAGCTGCCCCCGGCGGGCACGCCCCTGCCATCACCCCTCGGCTTGCGCCTGCCGCCTGATGCCGCCCTTGAGGACATTGCCGCCCGGCTCGGCAGCTTCGCCCTCATCGCCATCGAATTCCCCAAATTCCGCGATGGCCGGGGCTTCACCCTCGCGCGCGCGCTGCGGCAGAAATACGGCTTCAAGGATGAAATCCGCGCCGTCGGCCATGTCATTCCAGACCAGTTCGTCGCCCTGCTGCGCTGCGGCTTCTCCACGCTCAGCACCTCGCCGGAACACCCCGCCGCCCAGTGGCGCCTGCCCGCCGCCGCCGCGCCGGAAAACCCGGCGCATCCCGGCCAGCTGCTGCACCGCCTGATGCATCGCGGCCTCGCGGCCTGACCCCTTGCCCAACCCCGGCGCGCGCCGGGGTGGTCATTCCTTTTCCGTCACAAACCCGCCCAAACTGGGGCGCAAGCAAAAAATAAAACCAAACTAACAGTGTGTTATAAGAAAAACCTCACGCATGCTCCACGTGGAGCATGCGCTGGTGGACACAAGGAAACTCAATAATCTAGGGCGCGCGCAGCACGGTCTTCAGGTTCATGAACTCATGCAGCCCATGCGTGCCCAGCTCCCGCCCATGGCCCGAGCGTTTGATCCCGCCGAACGGCGCCTCCGGCGATGAGGCGAGCATCTGGTTGATCGCGGTCATCCCCGCCTGAATATCGCGGATGAAGCGCTGCTGCTCCGCCGCCTCATTGGTCCAGACCGATGAGCCCAGGCCGAAGGGAATATTGTTGGCGATGCGGATCGCCTCATCAATATCCGCCGCGCGGAACAGCATGGCGATCGGCCCGAAAATCTCCTCATGCATCAGCGGGCTGCCCAGCGGCACCTGGGTGAGAATCCCGGCTGACATATAAGCTCCAGGCCCCGGCAGCGCCTCGCCGCCGAACAATAATTCCGCCCCTTGCCGCTTGGCCTGCGCCAGCTGCTCCAGCACCGTCTCGCGCTGCTCGGCGCTTGAGAGCGGCCCCATATCGCTTGCCGGGTCCATCGGGTCGCCCGCCTTCACCGCCTTCATCGCGGCGGAAAACTTCGCGACAAACGCTTCATAAATATCCGCATGCACAATCATCCGCTTGCCGCAGATGCATGACTGCCCGGTATTCTGTATCCGCGCCTTCACCGCCTGGCGCACGGCATTGTCCAAATCGGCCGAGGGCATCACGATGAACGGGTCGGAACCGCCAAGCTCCAGCACCACCTTCTTCAGCTGCCGCCCGGCCTGCTCGGCCACCGCCATGCCGGCCCCCTCGCTGCCGGTCAGTGTCACCGCCACAATCCGCTCATCCGCGATGATGCCGGCAACCGCCCCGGATTTCACGGCGAGATTCTGGAACAGGCCAACCGGAGCGCCGGCCGCCGTCACCATTTCCTCCAGCAGCCCGGCCACGCCCTGCACATTGCTCGCATGTTTCAGCAAGCCGACATTGCCGGCCAGAATGGTGGGCGCGATGAACCGCACGACCTGCCAATATGGAAAATTCCAAGGCATCACCGCCAGCACCGGCCCTTGCGGCAGCCAGTGCAGCTCGGCGTTGCCGCCGCTGCTCAGCGCATGGCGCAGCGGCACCAGCATGGAGGGGCCATGCTCCGCGTAATGATGAAACGCGGCGATGCATTTATCAATTTCTCCCACGGCGGAGGCGTAGGTCTTGCCCATTTCCAGCGTCGCCATGCGGGCCAGCCGGTCCTTGTTCGCCTCATATTGCGAGGCGATCCTGCGCAGCAGGCCGGCGCGCTCAGCCACCGGGCTCTCCCGCCAGGATTGATAAGCCGCCGCCGCCTTGCCAAGCTTATCCTCCACCGCCGCGGCCGATAATTCCGGATAGGTCGCGATTTCCTGGCCGTTTGCCGGATTGATGCTTTTGAACATGTTCTGGCTCCCTTGAAAAATTTGTTTCTCGCGCGCGGTTGCAGTTTATGCCGCGCACCGTCCATTGGGCCATGATCTGCGTCAATCAGCTGCTGCCACGGCGGCGCGGCGCAGCAGCGCGCGGGTGTTCACCCCCTCCGGCAGCGTGCCGAATGTCATCCCCGCCGCGCCATTCAGGCGCGAGGCGCAGAAGGCGGCGGAAATTTCAGGTGGCGCGTGGCGCAGCAGCAGGCTGGCGGCCAGGCCCAGGGCAAGATGCTCGCTCAGCCGCCGGGCATTGTGCTCCAGCGGCGCCGGCAGGGGGGCGCGCAGCCAGGCGTCCAGCGCCTGGTGCTGGCCGGCGGCCAGGGATATTTCAGCGCGCAGCAGCTCCGCCGCCTCCGGCGCGCGGGCGAGGGCGCGCAGCACATCCAGGCAGATGATATTGCCCGAGCCTTCCCACAGCCCGTTCACCGGCGCGTCACGATACAGCCGCGCCAGCACATCCTCCTCGATATAGCCGTTGCCGCCATGGCACTCCATCGCCTCCGCCGCCACCACCGGCGCGCGCTTGCAGATGAAATATTTCACCAGCGGCGCCAGCAGGCGGTTCAGCACGCGCGCGGTATCATCGCGCGCGGCGGCGTCCAGCGCGGCGGCGGCGCGCATCGCCAGCCACAGCGCGGCCTCTGATTCCAGCGCCAGATCCGCCAGCACATTGGCCATCAGCGGCTGCTCGATGAGCCGCCGCCCAAACGCCCGCCGCTGGCTGGCATGGTGGATCGCCAGCGCCACCGCCTGGCGCATCAGCGCCGCCGAGCCCAGCGCGCATTCAAGGCGGGTGAGATGCGCCATCTCCAGCACAAGCCTGATGCCGTGACCCTCCTCGCCCAGCATCACCGCCTCCAGCCCGCGGAACTCCACCTCCGCCGAGGCGTTGGAGCGGTTGCCGCATTTGTCCTTCAGCCGTTGCAGCAGCAAAAAGTTGCGGCTGGCGTCATCGCGCCAGCCCTGCGCCAGAAAGCAGGAGACGCCGCCCGGCGCGCGCGCCAGGGTGAGGAAAAGATCGCTGGTGGGAACAGAGAAAAACCATTTATGCCCGCTCAGCCGCCAGGTGCCGTCACCGGCCGGGGTGGCGATGCTCTGGGTCTGCCGCAAATCCGAGCCGCCTTGTTTTTCCGTCAGCGCCATGGCCACGCCGAGGGCTGTTTTCTGGTCCGGCGGCAGCGGGCGCGGGTCATATCCGGGGGAGAGAATTTTATCCTGGTATTTCGCCAGCACTTCCGGCTGGTGGCGCAGTGCTGCGAGGGCGGCGAAGGTCATCACCGCCGGGCAGCCAACCCCGGCTTCACCCTGCGCCCATAAATAAGACAAGCCCGCCCGCGCCACATGCCCGCCGGGACGTGTCTCGGTCCAGCCCAGGGCGTGCACGCCATCCAAGCGGATCATCCGCATCAGATCATGCCAGGCGGGGGAAAATTCAACCATATCAATGCGGTGGCCGAAACGGTCATGCGTGTGGAGTTCCGGCACGCAGCGGTTGGCGGTACGGGCCAGATCCTGCACATGCGCGGAGCCCACCCGCGCGCCGCAGGCATGCAGCCGCTCATGCGCCCAGCCGGCGCCAAAAACCTCAATGGTGGCGCGCAGCGCGGCGTCGGTTTCATAGGCGTTGAAATCAACCAGCTCGTCGGGCTGGTTGGTTACCTCATGGGTTGCATAGCCGGACATGTTTTCCTCCGCCCGTTGCCCTGATTATAGCACGAGGTTGGCGCAATATGCCCTGAGATTGACGCGATTGAAATTATTAAAAATTTTTGCCCAAAAAACTTTTGAGAATTATCCTTAATGTTTTTGGGCGAGGCGCTGAATGTCGGCGGTGATCTGGTCGACCAGCGCATAGCGGGCGCGCCAGGCGGCGCGCTTGGGCGGGGCGACCTCCTCGATCGAGCGGCGGGCGCGGGTTTTGGGCAGCAGGAAGAAATCGCCCGCCACGGGCACGCCGCCGAGCTCCTGCCAGAAACTGTCATAATCAGCGTACCAGCCGGCTTTTTTGTGCCAGGCGGCATGGCGGAAATGCCCGGCATTGGAGATGGCCATCAGCTCCGTGGCGCCGAGGCGCTCGGCCAGCGCGTAGGCGGCGTGGACCAGCGCGTCCTTGGGCCGCAGGCCGGAGAGTTCCTTGGTCGCCAGCACGGTGACGGCCTTGGCGTCGGCGCGGCTGGCGCCTTGGATGCCGCCGATCCACAGGCTGGGCGGCGCGCCGGGCGTGAGCGCGCCGGCCACGAGGCTGAGGCTGGCCACGCGGATGTCACCCTCGGCTTTGAACAGGTCGACGCTCAGCTCACCCTCGCGGAAATTGAGGAAATTGAATGAGAGGCGGAGGCGGTAGACGGCGTCCTGCCGGCCTTTCAGTTCGGCCAGGGTGAAGGATTCCTCGCGCAGCAGCCGGGCGAGGAAGGGCGCGCCGAGGGTGGCCAGCACCAGGCTGTAATGCGTGGTGAGCAGATTATGCTTCGCCGCCTGCGGCAGCGAATGATGCAGGTAGCGCTGGCCGCTTTTGCGCACCACGTCATACGGCAGGGCCTCCAGGCCGCAGACCACGCGGATGCGCTCCAGCTCGCGCAGCCAGCGCCAGGTCGCGATGGGGGAGCGGGCGAAGCGCCAGCTGAGGCGGAAGACCTTGCGGAGATTTTTGCGGGCGATTTGCGTGGCGAGCTGCTCACGCAGCAGCGCCCAGGCATTGGCGGGGCGGATGCGGTTCTGGCCGTTGGCGCGCGCGGGTTCGGTCTGTGCCTGTAGCGGCATGCCAGTAACAGTCTGCAATGGGGTACCCTAGGCGGTGGCGTGTTGGTGATGGTGTGGCTTTGGTGCGTTGATCCGGCTTTTGGTCCGGCCTTGCCGGTTTATCTCATAAGTAACGAAATACGTCCATTGTAATTGTGAGACTAAGTTCCACGGCGGGGGTTAAGTGCTGTCCATGCGCACGCCGGGGTGGAAATAAGCATACACCGCGCGCGCGGTGGCGCGGTTGATGCCGGGGACGGCCTCCAGGTCCTTCAGCCCGGCGCCGCGCACATCACGCGCGGAGCCGAAATGCATCAGCAGCGCTTTTTTGCGTGCGGCGCCCACGCCGGGCACATCATCGAGCTCCGAGGTGGTGATTTTTTTGCTGCGCGCGTTGCGATGGGTACTGATGGCGAAGCGGTGCGCCTCGTCGCGCAGGCGTTGCAGGAAGTAGAGCACAGGGTCGCGCGGCGGTAACTGGAAGGGCGCGCGGTTGGCCATGAAGAACCATTCGCGCCCGGCGTCGCGGTCCGGCCCCTTGGCGATGCCCACCAGTGGGATGTCGGAGAGGCCGAGTTCCTCCATGATCGCGCTGGCCGCCGAGAGCTGCCCGGCGCCGCCGTCAATGAGCACCAGATCGGGCCAGTTCTCGCTCTCGCGGCTGGGGTCTTCGGCCAGGGTGCGTGCGAAGCGGCGGCGCATCACCTCGCGCATCATGCCGAAATCATCGCCGGGGGTGATGGCGGATTTGATGGCGAATTTGCGATAGGCGGATTTGTTGAAGCCCTCCGGCCCGGCCACGACCATGACGCCGTAAGCATTGGTGCCCATGATGTGCGAGTTGTCGTAGGTTTCGATGCGCGTGGGGGTTTCCGGCAGGGCGAACAGCTCCGCCACGGCGGCGAGCAGCTTGCCCTGGCCGGCGGTCTCGGCCAGCTTGCGCTCCAGCGCCTCGCGCGCATTGGTCTGGGCGTGTTGCACCACGTCATGCTTCTCGCCGCGCTGGGGCACCAGCAGGGTGATCTTGCGCCCGGCCTTGAGCGAGAGCGCCTCGGTGAGCAGCGCCGGCTCCTCGGCCTCATGGCTGAGCAGGATGAGTTGCGGGGCGGGCTTGTCGTCATAAAACTGGGCGATGAAGGCGCTGAGCACGGCGCCGGGCGCCTCGTCCTTCGCTTGCGAGGGGAAGAAGCTGCGGTTGCCGTTGTTGCGCCCGCCACGGATGAAGAACACCTGGATGCAGCTCTGCCCGGCCTCCTGGTGCAGGGCGATGACATCGGCATCGGTGAGGCTGGCGGGGTTGATGACATCGGCGCCCTGGATATGGGTGAGGCCGCGGATACGGTCGCGGATGGCGGCGGCACGCTCGAATTCCAGAGCCTCGGCGGCCTGCTCCATGGCGGCGGCCAGCTCCTGGCGTACCGCGCCGGATTTGCCGGAGAGAAACGCCTTGGCCTGGTCCACCAGGGTTTTGTATTCCGCCTCGCTGACGCGCCCGACGCAGGGGGCGCAGCAGCGTTTTATCTGGAACAGCAGGCAGGGGCGGGTGCGGTTGGCGAAGATGGTGTCAGCGCAGCTGCGCAGCAGGAAGATGCGCTGCAATGCCTGCACGGTCTGATTGACCGACCAGACCGAGGCGAACGGCCCCCAATAGCTGCCCCGGCGCACCTGCGCGCCGCGATGCTTGGCGATTTGCGGGAAGGGGTGGTCCTCGGTCAGCATCAGCCAGGGGTAGGATTTATCGTCGCGCAGCAGGATGTTGTAGCGCGGCTGCAGGCGCTTGATGAGGTTGGCCTCGAGCAGCAGGGCCTCGGCCTCGGTGTGGGTGGTGAGGATTTCCATGGCGGCGGTGGCGGCGACCATGCGGCGCAGGCGCTCGGGCAGGCGGGCGAGCTGGGTGTAGGAGGTGACGCGCTTCTTCAGGTTGCGGGCCTTGCCGACATAGAGCGCGTCGCCCTTGGCATCCAGCATGCGGTACACGCCGGGATTGCCGGGCATGGTTTCCAGCGCGGTGAGGATAATGCCGACGCCTGTGGGAAGGGTTGGTTTATCCCCGTTTGCCATGACAACCTTGTGGATAACTCTGTGGAGACTGTGTAACCGGCAAAGCGCCGGCGGGGAGGATGGGGAATTGCACGGGTGTTACAAAAATTTCGCGATTACGGTTTAATGGATTGATTTTGTTGTAAATAATAAAAATCGCAAGTCATCTGAATGTAACAGATTCGGGCCGGAACCCCTTGACTCATTATGGATTCCGGGACGTGGACAACTAGGCGTTCCGGCGCTCGATTTCGACGCCGGCGGAGGCCGCGTCGGGGAAAACGTCGAGCTTTTCCACACGGACCCGGGCGATGCGGATGCGCTCATCGGTGAGGCAGGCCTCGCACAGGCGCTCGGCCAGGGTTTCCACCAGCTGCACATGCCCGGCGGTGGCGATGGCGCGCGCTTTGTTCACGATCGTCTCATAATCGACGACGCGGCCGAGATCATCCTGCCCGACGGGGGCGCGGGAGAGGTTGGCGGCGCCTTGGTCGGTGACGGCGAGGTGGATATTGATGCGCACGCGCTGACGGCCGGCATGCTCGTGCGGGTGCACGCCGATGGAGGCGCTCAGCACCAGGTCGCGGATGAACATGTGGCGCGTGGCGCGCTGGGCGTCGGCGTAACGGGGTTGGTCCATGCGCCAAGTTTTGCGCCGCCGGGGGCGGGATGGCAATCTCCCCAGCGCGGATGCCCGCGCATGGCAGCAGGCGCCGCCACGCGCGGTAGCGTGGCCTGGGGCTATTTGCGGCGGGCCAGGCCCTCGACGAAGATGAGGCTGCCGGTGGCGGCGGGCCAGCGGAAGCTTTTGATGGCCTGCTGATATTCCGCGGAGTGGTACCAGCGCTCGGCCTCGGCGCGGTCGCGGAATTCCAGCATGGCGCAGCGGCCGAACGGCCAGTCGCCCTCGATGACGCTGGGGGCGTTGTCAGCCGCGAGGACGCGACCGTCATAGCCGGGGAACAGCTCCAGGAAGGCGGAGATGTATTTGTTGTAGAGCTCCCAATCATGCACGTTGAGCTGGCCGATGACGTAGCAGGGCATGGCGGTTCCTTTTGGCGTTATGCCAGGGTCATGCCTTGAGGGAGGCCATGTCAATCGAAAACCGGTATTTCACGTCGCTTTTGAGCATGCGCTCATAGGCTTCGTTGATCTGCTGGATGGGGATGATCTCGACATCGGCGCTGATGTTGTGGGCGGCGCAGAAATCCAGCATCTCCTGGGTTTCGGCGATGCCGCCGATCATGGAGCCGGCGAAGTTGCGCCGCTTCATGAGCAGCGGGAACACGGCGATGGGCAGGGGATGCTCCGGCGCGCCGACCTGCACCATGGTGCCCTCGCGCTTCAGCAGGTTGAAGTAGGGGGTGAGGTCGTGCGTGGCGGAGACGGTGTCGATGATGAGGTCGAAGCTCTCGGCATGGGCGGCCATCTGCGTCTCGTCCTTGGAGACCACCACGGCTTGGGCGCCGAGCCTTTTGCCGTCTTCCACCTTGCCGGGGGAGGTGGTGAAGAGCACGGTTTGCGCGCCCATGGCGTGGGAGAGCTTGACCCCCATATGGCCAAGGCCGCCCAGGCCGATGATGCCGACCTTCTTGCCCGGGACAGCGCCCCAGTGGCGCAGCGGTGAATACAGGGTGATGCCGGCGCAGAGCAGCGGGGCGGCGCTGGCCAGGGGCAGGCCGGCGGGCATGCGCAGCACGAAGGATTGATCAACCACGATGCTGTTGGAGTAGCCGCCGAAGGTGGGGCCGCCGATGACGGGGTCAGTGCCGCCATAGGTGCCGGTGGAGCCGGTTTCGCAATATTGCTCCAGGCCCTGCAGGCAGGAGGGG
>JAKBAQ010000255.1 GCA_021808985.1 Pseudomonadota bacterium | reverse complement strand
GATACCTTCAAGCTCTGAATCGGTAAAGCCACCTTCGGGGCCGATCATCAGCGCGCTGGGGCCGGGGCTGGGGGCGAGCAGGGCGGCGGTGCGGCGCTCATCGGCGATGAAGAGGCGGCGCGCGGGCCAGTTGGCCATGAGTTTTTCGACATGCAGGGGGGCGCGGATCTCGGGCACGAGCAGGCGCTCGCATTGTTCGGCGGCCTCGGTGGCGATGGCGCGCAGGCGCTCGAGATTCACATGGTCAGCCTGGGTGCGGGCGGTGAGAATCGGCTGGATGACGCTGACGCCAAGCTCGGTCGCCTTTTCGACCACGAAGTCGGTTTTCTGGCGCTTCAGCAGGGCGAAGCAGAGCCAGCTGTCAGGCTCGGGCGCGGGCGGGCGGGTTTGGCCCGAGACTTCCAGCACCACCGCCTTGCGCGAAATTTTTGTGACATGGGCCCGCCACTCGCCCGCGGCGGCGTTGAAGAGGCGCAGCGAATCGTCCACCGAGAGGCGCATGACATTGGCGAGATAGTGGGACTGCGCCTCCGGCAGGGGGATTTGCGCGCCCTCATGCAGGGGGGCTTCGACATGCAGGCGAATTGACGTGATGCTCATGGCGGGCACATTAACACCCATGAATGGATTTACCGATATACGCGCCGCAGGCTGGGTGAGCCGGCTGCCGGCCTGGATGCGCCCTTATGCGATCCTCGCCAGGTTTGACCGGCCGATCGGCGCGTGGCTGCTGTTTCTGCCCGGGTTGTGGTCGATCATCCTGGGCGCGCGCGGCGTGGGGCTGGCGCTGTGGCTGCTGCTGCTCTTCGCGCTGGGCGCGGTGGTGATGCGCGGGGCGGGCTGCGTGGTGAATGATTTGTGGGACCGCGAAATGGATGCGCGGGTGGAGCGCACGCGCGGCCGGCCACTGGCCTCGGGGGCGTTGCGGCCGATGGACGCGCTGGCGTTTCTGGTGCTGCTCGCCGCCCTGGGGCTGCTGATTTTGAGCCAGCTGGATTTCGCGGCGCGGATTTTGGGGGTGGTCAGCCTCGCGCCGGTGATTGTGTATCCTCTGGCCAAGAGGGTGACATGGTGGCCGCAGGTGGTGCTTGGCTTCACCTTCGGCTGGGCGGCGCCCATGGGCTATGCCGCGGCGAACGGGGCGTTCTGGTCGGGGGCCTCGCTGTGCCTGTATGCCGCCGCGATTTTGTGGATTCTGGGCTATGACACCATCTACGCGCACCAGGACCGGGAGGATGACGCGCTGATTGGCGTGAAATCCACCGCCAGGCTGTTCGCGGACAATACGCGTGGGCTGCTGTGGGCGTGCTATGGCGGCATGGTGGCGCTGCTGGTGCTGGCCATGGCGCTGGCGGGGCTGAATATGTTCGGCATGCTGATGCTGGCCCTGCCGGGGTGGCTGCTGCTGCGCCAGATCAGGCGGCTTGATATCAACAACCCGGCGCTGTGCCTGGAATTGTTCAAATCCAACCGGGAGGTTGGGCTGGCGATTGGGCTGGCGATGCTGGTGGGGCGGATTTAAGCCGGTTTGCGCGCCCGGGCGCGGGTGCGGATTATATAGCATTCGCTAATAAATTATTTGACGCTTTGAGCCTGGCAAGTTAGGAACTTGGCCAAAGAGGATGAATGCCGCGCGGGGCATGGGCGAAGCCGGAAAACAAAAGAACGGGGATGGGCGTCATGGATTTTTGTAGGGTGGAGCGCGAGGGCCGGCTGCTGATTGTGACGATGAACCGGCCGGACAAGCTGAATGCGCTGATCCCGGAATCGCATGACGAGATGGCGGTGATTTTTAATGAATTCCAGGCCGATGGCGGGCTGGATGTGGCGATTTTGACCGGCGCGGGGCGGGGGTTTTGCAGCGGGTCTGATATTTCGGCCTATGTGGCGGGGACCAACCGGCCGCTGCCGCCCGAGGGGGGTGGGGGCATTACGCATAACAGCCGGCTGACCAAGCCGGTGATTGCGGCGGTGAATGGCTTGGCGATGGGCGGGGGGTTTGAGATTGCCCTGGCCTGCGACCTGATGGTTGCCGCCGAGGAGGCGGCGTTCGCGCTGCCTGAGCCGCTGGTGGGCGCGGCGGCGCTGGGGGGCGGGATTTTTCAGCTTTGCCGCAAGCTGCCTTATGCGGTTGCGATGAACCTGCTGCTGACGGGGGAGCGGCTTTCAGCCGTGGAGGCGCACCGGCATGGGCTGGTGAACCAGCTGGCGCCGGCGGGCGAGGTGCTGGGCGCGGCGAAGGCGCTGGCCGGGAAGATTATGCGCTGCGCGCCGGTGGCGCTGCAGGCGACCAAGCAGATGGCGGCGCTGGCCTTGCGCGCCGTGCCGCCGGAAGCGGCGGAGCGCGAGGAGGTTGCCGCGCGGGCCCGGGTGATGGGGAGCGAGGATTTCAAGGAGGGGATGGCGGCGTTCATGGAGCGGCGCAAGCCGGTTTGGTCGGGCCGCTGAAGCCGCGCGCGAGGGGATGAGGGAAACGCCATGAAGTTCGTTGGAAGAGAAAATGTAAAGCAATATACGCGGGCGGATTTTATCCGCCAGGAGCCGCATGGCGTGTTGTGGCAGGACAGCGCCTGGCTGAACTGGTGGGACGTGGAGGGCAAGGCGGGCGGCGTGCACCGCATTGGCCATGAATATGGCAAGCCGGATGGTGAGCCCGACAAGGTTGCCGCGTGGACCAACCTGGTGACGCCGAAGGGCGTGTATCGGCGGATACGCTATCTGCCGTTGCGCGAGGCGGACAAGCTGCCCAGGGGGTGGGGCGGCGGCGATGACACCGTGCGGGTGGAGTTTGACGATAAGGGGGATTCCGAGTGGATGATCGATGATGCGGAGCATGGCGTCTCGGCGCGGCTGCATTTTTCGGATTTCCATGGCGCGTTCAGGGGATTTCCGAATTCTGGGCGGACCTCGGAGGATATCGCGCCGGACCATATCGACGTGGCGGGCAGCGTGAGGGGCACGATTACCATGCAGGGGGATGTGTTCCATCTCAACGGAATGGGATCACGCGACCATGGGTGGGGGCATAGGGACCTGCATACCATGCTCTCGCACCGTTATGTGTCGGGCACGTTTGGCCCGGATTTCGCCTTTTGCGCCTGGGCGATCCATAATGGGGTGAACGACACGGTGGAGACGTTCGGCTGGGTGGTGCGGGGCGATACCGTGATTTTTCCCAAGGATATCGACATTGTCGCGCATATGGAGATCGACTCCGCCTCGACGCGCGGCGGGCGGATCGTGTTCACGCTGCCGGGCGGCGAGGTGGTGGATTGCGAGCTGAGCGCCGCGGCGCCGGGGCTGATGAACTACTTCCATAACATGCCGAACCTGAACACGCTGTGCGTGGCCAGGTGCGAGGGCCGGCTGGGGGCGGGGATGTTTGAAAGCTCCTCCAACTATCATCACGGGCACAGGGCGCCGACGCGAATGCTGCGCGGGCTGGTGGGGGATGGGTTCTTTCCGGCGGTTGCCGAGGGGGGGTGGAACCTGCCGGGGACGCC
>JAKBAQ010000254.1 GCA_021808985.1 Pseudomonadota bacterium | reverse complement strand
CCACGCCCGAGCAGGCGGCGGCTTGCCGCGCGCAGCATTTCGCCACCGTCGCCGGACTGGATGCGCATGTCCCGCCGCTCGAAGAAGCCGCAAGGCTTGGATGCAGCTATATTTATAAAGACGGAGCCATCGCTCCGCTGGCCAAGGATACAAAATGACCAACGTAACAATTATCGGCGCGCAATGGGGCGATGAGGGCAAAGGCAAGGTCGTGGATTGGCTTGCCAGCCGCGCGGATGTCGTCGTGCGTTTCCAGGGCGGGCATAATGCCGGGCATACGCTGGTCGTCGGTAACCAGACCTATAAGCTCTCGCTGCTGCCCTCCGGCCTGGTGCGCGGCAAGCTTGGCATCATCGGCAACGGTGTGGTCGTGGACCCATTCGCCCTGCTGGCTGAAATTGCCCGAGTCACCGCCCAGGGCCTGCCGGTAACGCCGGAAACCCTGCGCATCGCCAGCAATGCGCCGCTCATCCTCCCCCTGCACGCGGCCCTGGACAGCGCGCGCGAAGCCGCCCGCGGCGAGCGCAAAATCGGCACCACCGGCCGCGGCATTGGCCCCGCCTATGAAGATAAGGTGGCGCGCCGGGCAATCCGGGTGTGCGATCTGGCCGAGCCGGAAACCCTCTCGGCCAAGCTCGACGAATTACTGCTGCACCACAACACGCTGCTGGCCGGCCTCGGCGCGCCGATTTTTGACAAAGCCGAGCTGCTCGCCAGCCTGCTCGAACTCGCACCGAAAATCCTGCCCTTCGCCGAGCCTGTGTGGGAGCGCCTGGCAGCCGCACGGCATGATGGCCAGCGCATCCTCTTTGAAGGCGCGCAGGCGGTGATGCTGGATGTCGACCATGGCACCTATCCGTTTGTCACCTCATCCAACACGGTGGCCAGCACGGCGGCATCGGGCAGCGGCATGGGGCCGGACGCCATTGGCCGGGTGCTGGGTATCGCCAAGGCCTATTGCACCCGCGTTGGCGCCGGGCCATTCCCTACTGAACTGCATGACGACACCGGGCGGACGCTCGGCGAACGTGGCCGGGAATTCGGCACCGTGACAGGCCGCAAACGCCGTTGCGGCTGGTTTGATGCCGCACTCGTCCGCCAGGCCGTGAAGGTTGGCGGCATCAACGGCCTGGCGCTCACCAAGCTGGATGTGCTCGACGGCTTCAGCGAACTGAAAATCGGCGTCGGCTATCGCATCAACGGACAGACCTTCAAGCATCTGCCGGCCGGCATGGCCGCGCAGGCCGCCGCCACCCCCATCTATGAGACCCTCGAAGGCTGGAGCGGCTCGACCCACGGCGCCCGCTCCTGGGCGCAGCTTCCAGCCGCCGCGATCAAATACGTCAAGCGAATCGAGGAACTGGTGGAAGCCCCGGTAACCTTGCTTTCAACCAGCCCGGAACGTGATGACACAATCCTGGTGCAAGACCCGTTCGCGAGCTGATTTGCCACCGGCAGCCCAACATCCGCGCGCCTTGGCGACCCGACCCCGCTTTGCAAAGCGGGGTGGGTAGTGGCCAAGGTTATCGCCAAACGGCTTCTGGGAGTGGTGGATACCGCCGTGGCCCTGCTGTCGCGCAGCGGCATCAGTGAAAAATTCATCCGCTTTGCCACCGTCGGCACGCTGGGCTTTTGCTGGGACACCGGCGTTGTTTACACGCTCAAGGCGTATATCGGCCTGTATCTCGCGAAAACATGCGGATTCGTGGTCGCCGCCACCGCAAACTGGGCCACGAACCGTGTCTGGACATTCCGCCATCACCTTCATGACGCCCCCCATGTGCAATGGGCAAAGTTTCTCCTCACAAATTTAATCGGCTTCGCCGTCAACGGCGGAACATTTTTTGTCTTAATCTCAGTAAGCCATACGCTCTATAATCAGCCAATATACCCCAACATCGCGGCATCACTGGCCGGGTTGGGTTTTAATTATTTTCTTTCCAAAAGATTTGTGTTTAGTTAATACAACCTCAAGTAACAAAATCTTGAAAAAGACAACCTTGAGGAGATTTTATGCCGACAAAACGCCACACAACCCCGGAAACGGGGCACGGTCGGTTACGCCAATCTGAATCGAAATCCGTAAGGCGGCGAGGCTTATCCACACGCACAAACCGTCTCTTTTTTGATTTTTGGTTCCAATCATTCCCCGGCTTGATGTCATGCTGATGCAGGCAAATGCCCGGTGAAACGCCGCTAAAACTCCTGGCGGGCCGGCGCCCCGCAGCAGACGCCTATGACGCCGACATCATTATTTTGTCGCGCAACCGGCCCGCCGAAACAATCGAGGCGATCCAATCCGCCCTCGCGCAACGTGGCGGAACATTTCATGTCACGGTTCTGGATCAGGGTTCCGCGCCGGAGACCCGGCAAAATCTGGCGCGGATATTTTCACGCACCCCATACTTCACGCTTTACGGTTGCAGCCAGAATCTGGGCGTTGCCAACGGGCGCAACCTGCTAGCCACCCTCGGGCACGGCCAGATTATCGTGTCGCTCGGCAACCATGCCATCTTCGCTGAAAAATGGGTGGTGGCCCGGGCTGTCAGGGCTTTTGGGCAAAGGCCCGAACTGGGCGCGCTCGGTTTCAATATTCTTTGCGCCGACGGCCTGCATCCGGACAGATCGAGCTGGGGTTATCCCCCACGCCTCATATCCCGGTTCAAGGACCGGTTTGACACCACAACCTTTGTCGACGTCGGCCATGCCATCCGGCGCGTGACATGGAACACCGCCGGCGGCTATGACCCCTCCCTCTTATTTGCCTGGGAGGCGTATGATTTCTGCCTCTCCGCCATCGCATCGGGTTGGAAAATTGGCTACGATGGAGCCCTGGCCGTCATTCATAAGGCCCCGCCAGAGGCGGATATTGGCTGGAGCGCCACCCGCATGACATATTCCGTCCGCAACCGGCTGCTCATCGGCCGCAAATGGGGTGCCTCATGGCTGGCGCTGAGCCCGCGCATAATTGGCTACCTCATAAGGGGGCTGCGCAACGGCTGCCTCACCGCCACATTGGACGGCATCCAGGCCGCTCATGCAGCCGATCATCCCACCCATCGCAAAATGTCCAAGGAAATGCGCCGCTATATAAGCGTCCACGAAACCCGGTATCGCGGTTCATGGTTGGAATGGCTCCGCGCTGAGGGGCTGGAGCAGGTTGACCCCACCCCTGAGCCTGTTCAGCGCGCCAGGGGATGATGCGCCTGGAGCAAACGCTGCAACTGCTCAGCCAGAACATGGGTATAAATCTGCGTTGTCGAAATATCCGCATGGCCCAGCAGTTTTTGCAGGCTGCGCAAATCCGCCCCATGCGCCAGCAGATGCGAGGCAAAAGAGTGCCTGAGCACATGCGGGGATAGCCGGGCGGGATCAATATTCGCCTGCAGCGCCACCTGCTTGAGCAGAAGCGCAAAGCCCTGGCGGGTCATCGCCTGCGCGGGGTTGCGGCCGGTGAACAGGTAGCGCGGCGGCGGCTTTAACTTAGCCGTCGCGTCGCGCAGATGCGTGGCCGCCTGTTTCGCCTTCTCGGAAAGTGGCACAATCCGCTCCCGGCCGCCCTTGCCCTTCAGCAGCAGAACCGCCGCATCGCTCGCCAAGGCGTGGGCGGGCAGCGC
>JAKBAQ010000253.1 GCA_021808985.1 Pseudomonadota bacterium | reverse complement strand
CGGCCATCGGGGCGCAAAATCTCAATCCGCGCGCTGGCGGGCAGGGGGGCCGTGCCGGCATACAGCCGGAAGCAGGGCGGCACGCCTTCCTCGAAAATCTCCAGGCTCAGCGAGCCGTTTTGCGTATCCAGCCGGCGCACCTCATCATGCGCATGGTCATGCCCGTGCGCGTGTTCGTGATCACGTCCGTGCCCGTGCCCATGTCCGTGCCCATGGTCATGCCCGCCGCTCAGCAGCCACGCGCTCACCACATTCACCACCAGCCCCAGCACGGCAATCGGAATCGCCTGATTAAAATGAATCGGCACCGGCGCGAAAAACCGGCGCACCGCCTCAAAGCCGATCAGCAGCGCGATCATGCCGAGAATAATCGCCGAGGTGAACCCCGCCAGATCGCCAAACTTGCCGGTGCCGAACGAAAAGCGCGGGTCATGCGCGTGCTTGCGGGCAAAGGTGTAGGCCAATGCCGCCAGCAGCAACGCGCCCGCATGGGTGCTCATATGCAGCCCGTCAGCCACCAGCGCGATCGAGCCGAACCACCACCCGCCGACAATCTCCAGCACCATCATGGCGGCGCAGAGCCATATCACAATCCATGTGCGCCGCTCATTTTGTGCATGTGTGCCGCCGAGAAACACATGTTCATGCGCGGCGGCCGGGCTGGTCTTGGTCATGGCAATCTCATTTCAGATAGGTTCGTATCACGTCGAGCAATTGCTCAGCGCCTTCGGTATTCAGCGCGCCGGGGTGTTTTTCGGGGTCCACGAGGTGCGTCATCACATGCTCCTCCACCACCTCCGCCATCAGCCCGGCAATGGCCCCGCGCACCGCCGCAATCAGGTGCATCACCTGCTCGCAGCCCGCCTCCGCCTCCAGCGTGCGCTCAATAGCCTCCATCTGGCCCTTAATCCTGCGCACGCGCGCCAGAAGCTTCTGTTTACTGCGGACGGTATGGGCCATGCCCCCTCATAACATACCCCCCCATCCTATAAAAGGGGCGCGCCCGGCCATAATCCAACCCGCCGGCCCTCAGGCGGTCGTGCTCACCATGCCGATCTTGAACGCCCCGGCAAAAGCGGCGGCGCTCATCGGGCGACCGAAATAATAGCCCTGCCCCTCATCGCAGCCTTCGCGCGCCAGAATGACAGCCTGCGCCTTGCTCTCAATCCCCTCCGCCGTCACCCGCAGCTGCAGCGAGCGCGCCAGCGCCAGCACCGCATGCACCACGGCGGCGTCCGCCGGGCTGTCGCAAATGGCGCTGATGAAGCTGCGGTCGATCTTCAGCCGCGACACGGGAAAGCGCGTAAGCATGCTGAGCGAGGCGAACCCCGTGCCATAATCGTCGAACGCGATGCCAACCCCCAGCTCGCGCAGCTCCTGCAACGGCGCGATGATATCATCCTCATGCCGCAGGATGACATTCTCGGTAATCTCGATCTCCAGCGCCTCCAGCGGCAGCCCGGTCGCCGCGCAGGTGCGCGCCACCCAGTCCACCAGATTGCCGGAGCGGAACTGCGCGCCGAAAATATTCACCCCGATCCGGAAATCCCCCGCTCCCTGCGCCCGCCACACCGCCGCCTGCCGGCACGCGGTCTCAATCACCCAGGCACCCACGCGCGCCGAGAGCAGCCCCCCCTCCAGCGCGCTCAAAAAATGTCCCGGCGTCAGCAGGCCCAGCTCCGGATGGCGCCAGCGCAGCAGCGCCTCCGCGCCGGTCAGCGCGCCATCGGCCAGGCGTATCTGCGGCTGGTAGAACATCTCAAACTCGCCGCGCTCCAGCGCCAGGCGCAATTCGCTGTCGCGCAGCACCTTGCCCTGCGCCTGGGCGAGCAGGTCCGGATGATATATCCGCGCGCAATGCCGCCCTTCCGCCTTGGCCTGATACAGCGCCAGATCGGCATTGGCGAAAAGCTGCTCCGGGTCATCGCCGTGCAGCGGATGTATGGCGATCCCGACACTGGCGCCGATATTAATCTGGTGGCCCTCCAGCTGCACCGGCTGCGAAATCTCCGTGATCATCAAATCCGCCCTGGCCAGCGCCGCCGGCGGGTCGGCAATGCCGGGCAGCAGCAGCGCGAACTCATCCCCGCCCAGCCGCGCCGCGGTGTCCGGCGCCCTGGCGGCATGCTGTATGCGCCGCGAAATCTCGCACAGCACCTGGTCTCCGGCGGAATGCCCCAACGTGTCGTTGACATATTTGAAACCATCGAGATCGATGAGCAGCAGCGCCCCCGCGCCGCTCACATTGCGCGCAAGCTGCGCCCGCAGCGCGTTGCGGTTCAGCAGTCCGGTCAGCGCGTCCTGCCGGGAGAGCATGAGCAGCCGCTCCTCATTGGCGTCGCGCTCGGCGGCATAGCGCCGTAGGGCCGCTATCTCCGCCAGCCGGTTGCGGCTCCATCGCCGCCAGATCTGCCAGACGCTCATCACCAGAAACAGGCTGGAGGCGAACAGGCTCAGCAAAATCCGCGGGGGAGGGGGCGCGTTATGGGCCGAGGCGTCGAGCGGCAGCAGGCAAAAATACACGAGATAAGGAAAAACCATGGCCTGGAACGCCGCCAGGCAGCCGATGCTGATCAGCACGGAATTCAAAATCGTGCCGCAGAGCAAAAACGCGGCGGTCACATCCCCCCAGCTTCCCAGTTTCTGGCCAAGCAGCAGGGTCGGCGCGCCGAACAGCACCGAGCTGAGGGTGATGATCGTCAGCGCCAGCGTATCCGCGCGCTTGCTCTGCCGGGTCACATCGTAGCCCGGGCGAGAAAAATAAAGCACTTCAACCCATTGCAGGCCCATATAGGCCGCCATCAGGGGAATGCTCCACCCCCAGCCGAGCAGCAGCCCGGCGCACACCATCTGGGTCAGCGCCGCCGCCAGCCGGGTATCCAGCTGCTTGCGCCGGCTGCTGATCACCTCGGCCAGCGAAATGCGCGCTGTCGCCGCGGTGTTCAATATCGCCTCGCCGGCCGCCGCCAGCGCGCGCTCGCCCGGCCGGGCAAACCACCCCACCCCTCACCCGGGCATGCTCTGGCGCGAACATTGTTTGCAGGCGGTTTCAAAATTCCTCACGATTTTCTGCGGGCAGGCGCTTCGGGAACAGCCGCGCAACGCTTACGCTCGCATGATTTAAACGTGATTTTGGTTAATTTTTCATAACCGCCAGCCGCCGCGCCGGCCATCGCGCCATCTCCGCGGGGCGTTGAACCTTTCCCGGCCGCGTGCTTATCCGATGCTCAAACCGCCGCTTACCTCTTCTGTGCAGGACCCGTCATGAACATCGCGCTCATCGTCGCCGCCGGCCGTGGCTACCGCCTCGGCGGGCCGTTGCCCAAGCAATACCTGCCGCTGGCCGGCCAGCCGATTCTGCGCCACACCATCCAGGCCCTGGCCGCGCACCCGCGCATCAGCGCCGTGCAGGTGCTCATCCACCCTGATGACAGCGCCCTCTACGCCGCCGCCACCGAGGGCCTCAACATCCGCCCGCCGCTGTTCGGCGGCGCCGCCCGGCAGGATTCGGTGCGCCTCGGGCTGGAGGGGATCGCCGCGCTCAACCCCGCGAATGTGTTGATCCACGACGCCGTGCGCCCCTTCATCACCCACGCCACCATTTCCGCCGTGCTGGCGGCGCTGCAACACTCCCCCT